>NZ_JBHIKW010000020.1:0-42773 GCF_042138895.1 Cedecea selenatireducens
ATTCGGAGGCGTTTAGCTTTAGTAAGTCGTTGGCGCAGGCACCGCCGATGATGGCGTTACCTGAGTTGGCGAGGTTGACGGCACGGTGCTTGCCGCCCCACCGCTCTGCTGAAGCGGGATAGCGGTATTCTGTACCGGCACCAGCGTCAGATCCGCCTTCGTCCCGCCTTCATTGATGATCGGCTGGAAGGTATCGGTGATAAACATCAGCTTATCGTTAACGGTAATTGCTGCGCTCAGCAGGATACGTGCCTTCGGCTGAATATCAGACGGATTAAACGGTATCACGAAGCTGAAAGGCGCCTGTTTGCCTTCGGTACGCACCACTTTTTGCGCAATCACTTTAGACGGCGCATCGGCCAGTGAAGCGTCGGAGACGGTCACAGTAAGCACCGCGTCCGGCGGCAGAGCAACCCGCTGACGGATCCATACCGTACCGGATACGTTAGGCAATGCGATGTCGGCCTGCTGGGCAGATGCGGCCCCGGCGGAGGCGCTCGGCGCAGGCGTTGGGACATCAGCACTTTTGTGTGCACAACCTGCAACAGCAACCGCGATAGCCAAAGCACTTAACATAGGCACAAGTTTCATTGATTTTTTCTCCTTATTATCAATGTAGCGCCGGGGACGAACCCCGTTGAAAAACACGCTTAACGGCTTAAGTGTGGCACAGATCACTGAATTCTGCCCAAAACCAGGAATGTTCCCAACCGCGACTCGTCAAATGCATAGTTTGTGGGCATGTTATAATCACGGAAATTTGCCACATTCCCCCTTATTGAGGACATTTTATGAGTCAGCCGCTCAGCAATTTATTGGCGTTACTTAACCTGGAAAAAATTGAAGAGGGACTGTTTCGTGGCCAAAGCGAGGATTTAGGCTTACGCCAGGTATTCGGCGGGCAAGTTGTCGGCCAGGCGCTTTACGCGGCAAAAGAAACCGTGCCGGAAGACCGTCTCGTTCACTCTTTCCACAGCTATTTTTTACGCCCTGGCGACAGCCAAAAACCGATTGTTTATGACGTAGAAACCCTGCGCGACGGCAACAGCTTTAGCGCTCGTCGCGTCGCTGCGGTGCAGAACGGAAAGCCGATCTTTTACATGACCGCGTCATTCCAGGCGCCTGAATCCGGCTATGAGCACCAGAAGGAGATGCCGCCAGCGCCGAAGCCGGACGGCCTGGTGTCTGAAACAGACATCGCCCGCTCTCTGGAGAAATTCCTGCCGCCGCACGCGAAAGAGAAGTTCCTTAGCGAGAAGCCGCTGGAGATTCGCCCGGTGGTCTTCCATAACCCGCTGAAAGGTCACGTCGATCAGCCTTCCCGCCAGGTCTGGATCCGCGCTAACGGCAGCATGCCGCAGGATCTGCGTGTGCATCAGTATCTGCTCGGCTATGCGTCAGACTTTAACTTCCTGCCGGTTGCCTTACAGCCGCATGGCGTAGGGTTCCTGGAGCCTGGCATGCAGGTCGCCACCATCGATCACTCTATGTGGTTCCACCGTCCGTTCGACATGAACGACTGGCTGCTTTATAGCGTTGAAAGTACGTCGGCTTCGAGCGCTCGCGGCTTTGTGCGCGGGGAGTTTTATACTCAGGATGGGGTGTTAGTGGCGTCTACGGTTCAGGAAGGCGTCATGCGCCATCGCGGATAGTTGACGCTGAAATAAAAAAAAACCTCGCCGACCAGGCGAGGTTCTTAATATTCATAACGGATTAGTTGTTGTAAGCGTTTTCGCCGTGGCTGTTGACGTCCAGGCCTTCGCGCTCCTGCTCTTCTGGCACACGCAGCCCTACGGTCAGGTCAGCAATCTTGAACGCGATGAACGCGACAACGCCTGACCAGACGATAGTAATCGCCACGCTTTCCAGCTGAACCAGAACCTGATGCCCCATGGTCACGCCTTCGGCATAGCCTACGCCACCCAGAGAAGTTGCCGCGAAGATGCCGGTCATGATGCAGCCGATGATGCCGCAGACGCCGTGCACGCCGAACACATCACATGGGTCATCAACGTTGAGCCATTTTTTCAGCGTAGTCACGCCCCACAGGCCCGCCAGACCTACAACCAGACCAATCAGTAACGCACCGCCCACGCCAACGTAACCACATGCCGGAGTGATGCCGACCAGGCCTGCGATAGCGCCGGAACAGGCCCCCAGCAGAGAAGGTTTACCGCGCAGCGCCCACTCGCCAAAGACCCAGGAGAGAATCGCCCCGGCCGTTGCTACGACGGTGTTCACGAACGCCAGCGCAGCGATTTCGTTTGCCGCACTTGCGGAGCCGGCGTTAAAGCCAAACCAGCCGAAGTAGAGGATTGCGGTGCCGATAAACACCATTGGCAGGTTGTGCGGCTTGAAAGCTTCTTTGCCGAAACCAACGCGTTTACCCACCAGGTAAGCGCCCACCAGGCCAGCCACAGCGGCGTTAATGTGCACCACGGTACCGCCCGCAAAGTCCAGCGCGCCGTGCGTGGCCAGGATACCGCCGCCCCACACCATGTGCGCAATCGGCACATAGGAAAGCGTCAGCCAAACGGCCGCAAAAATGACTACCGCAGAAAAACGTACGCGCTCGGAGAGAGAGCCGACGACCAGCCCGACGGTGATACAGGCGAAGGAGCCCTGGAAGGCGACGTGAATATACTGATAGAAAGTGCCCATCAGCGCTTTCAGCTCGATGTTTTTCAGCATTACCCAGTCGAAGTTACCGAAGAAGTTATTCCCGGTACCGAACGCCAGGCTGTAGCCGTAAAGCACCCACAGCACGCAAACCAGCGCGAAGGTAACGGAGATTTGCGTCAGCATCGACAGCACGTTTTTGGAGCGAATCAGGCCGCCATAGAACAGCGCCAGCCCGGGGATGGTCATAAACAGCACCATCGCGGTGCATATCATCATAAAGGCGTTGTCAGCTTTGTCCGCGACCGCAGGCGCGTCCGCAGCGAAGGCGAGCGTCGGCAGTAATGCCAGTCCGCCTAAACCAAGGAGTGCAGCTAGTTTTTTCATTTTTCCCATCCCAATCAAGGCTTGCCAGCAGTTACAGAGCGGCTTCGTCGGCTTCGCCGGTACGAATACGAATAACGCGTTGCAGTTCTGCAACGAAGATTTTCCCGTCACCGATTTTGCCGGTGTAGGCGGCTTTGCTGATCACGTCGATAACTTCATCGAGCTGGTCGTCAGCAATAGCGACATCAATTTTTACTTTGGGCAGGAAGTTGACGCTGTACTCGGCACCACGGTAAAGCTCCGCATGGCCTTTCTGGCGGCCGAAACCTTTAACTTCGGTCACGGTAAGCCCTTGAATACCGATTGAAGAGAGCGCTTCACGCACGTCTTCAAGCTTGAACGGTTTGATTACCACGGTTACCAGCTTCATAAATCCTCTCCACTCAGAATTAGGTCGTTACCTGCACGTAGAGAGCAAAGCAAAGCCCATGCCAGGAATAAAAAACCAGCGTGATTCAGCACGTTTTCAGGCTTCAGGCGGCTTACCGGAAAGCCGGGATAAGGAGTGAGGTCGGGCGGGATTAGTCTGAAAAGAAAAAACGCACCACTGCGGTGCAGGATGCGTTTTCGTGTTGCACCAACGCGGAGAGGCATTGGTTATTTAGCGGCTTATTGCCTGCTTGTGGTGCATCAGGCGGTCAGCGATTCTTCCTGCGCGGCGGCGGCAAGCTCTTCACCCGCCAGCTGCAGCTGATACATCTGCCAGTAGCGGCCCTGCTGCGCCAGCAGTTCACTGTGGGTGCCGCGCTCCACGGCCTGACCGCGATGCAGCACCAGAATGGTGTCCGCGTCGGTAATGGTAGACAGACGGTGGGCAATCACCACCAGCGTCGTGTGCTGACGAACCACCGCCAGCGCACGCTGGATAGCCTGCTCGGTACCGGAGTCGATGTTCGCCGTGGCCTCATCGAGGATCAGGATCTGCGGCGCTTCAACCAGCACGCGCGCCAGCGCAAGCAGCTGCTTCTGGCCGACGGAGAGGTTATTGCCCTGCTCGCCCAGACGGGTATGAATGCCTTCCGGTAGTGCACGAGCCAGTTCGGCCAGCTGTACCGTTTCCAGCGCCTGCCAGACCGCCTCTTCGCTGATATCTCGCCCCAGAGTCACGTTGGCGAAGAACGAATCAGCCATCACCACCGGATCCTGCTGCACCATCGCCACGCCGCGGCGCAGCGTTTCATGGCTGAGCGAGTCCAGCGGCCGCCCATCAAGGCGAATTTCCCCTTTTGTGAGCGGGTAATAGCCCATCATCAGGTTAGCCAGGGTGCTTTTGCCGCTGCCGGTATGCCCGACCAGCGCAATAAAGCTGCGCGAAGGTACTTCCAGGCTAATGTCCTGCAGCACCAGACGATCGCCACGGTAGGCAAACGATACGTTGTCGACGGAAATAGCGCCGCTGGCGAGCGGCCGGTTATCGTTGCCGTAATCCTGGCGTTTACCGTCCATCAGCTCAAACACGCGCTCGCCGGCAACCACCGCCTGCTGCAGGATCGACTGCTGAGTCGTCAGTTCGATCAGCGGTTCGTTCAGGCGGCCAAGGTAGTTAATAAAGGCATACAGCACGCCGACTTCAATGGTGCCCCGGGAAGTGAAGCCAAACAGCATCAGCAGGCCGCACAGGATCATCGCCGAAAACAGGCTCAGCAGCGGGCGCAGAAGCCAGCCGTCGAGCCGCAGCGTTTGCATGCGCGCTAAATAGTGAGAGCGACTCGCCTGCCCCATGCGCTCGCCGAAGCGAGCCTGCTGACGGAACTGCTGAATCACGCTCATGCCGTTGATGACTTCGTTAAATCCGTCGTTAATGTCCGCCAGGTAGCTGCGGACGCGGCGCACAATCGGCGTGCTGTAGCGCTGGTAGATAAACATCACGACGATCACCGCCGGGAAAATGGTTATCGCCACCAGCGCCATTCGCCAGTCGAGCGTAAACATCGCCACCAGCATGGCACCAATTAACGCCGCGCTGCGCAGCACCGTCGCCACGACGGTGACATACAGGTCGCGAATCACTTCGGTGTCGTTCGTCACGCGGGAGATAAGTTGCCCAACGGGCTGGGTATCGAATGCGCTTAACGGCTGGCGCAATGCGGCATCCATGACGTCGGTACGCAGTTTTTGTACCACGCCCACGGCCGCTTTGTTAAACAGCAGCGCCTGGAGATAGTGCAGCCCTGCGGCGCTTATCGACAGCAGAATGTAGGCCACGGCCAGCCCGGCGGCGAGGCCGAGCGGCATCTGGTTTTTAGCGACCATGTTATCGATGAAGTAGCTGACCAGCACCGGCCCACAGACTTCCGCCGCGGCCGCCACCCAAAGCATCAGCATCGCTCCGCCTAGCGGTTTGCGCCACGGTGACCCGTAAGCCAGCAGGCGTTTAATGGTAGGCCACTGTTGTTTACGACTCATCGGCGCTCTCCCTGAGGTCTTCCTGCTCCGGCGCCTCGTCCAGCGCGGCCTCCAGCTGCTGATAACGGTACATATCACGGTACCAGCCGGGCTTAGACGCCAGGCCTTCGTGGCTGCCGCGCTGGGCGATATGCCCGTGCTGCATGACCAGAATTTCGCTGGCTTCCGTTAAGGCCGACAGGCGATGGGCGCTAATAATGACCGTGCGGTGTTCGCCCCACTGGCGCAGGTTGTGCAGAATCTGGTGCTCGGTACGGCCGTCAACGGCAGAGAGTGCGTCGTCCAGAATCAGGATCTCGGCATCCAGCAGCAGAGCGCGCGCGATGGAAATTCGCTGCTTTTGCCCACCGGAAAGCATCACGCCGCGCTCGCCCACTTCGGTGTCATAACCCTGAGGCAACCGCAGAATGTCTTCATGGACGCTTGCCAGACGGGCGACATGCTCAATCTCCTGCTGGGTGGCGTTCGGCTTACCCAGCGCAATGTTGCTGGCAACGGTGTCGGAGAACAGGAACGGCGTCTGGTTGACGATAGCCAGGCGGCTGCGCCAGCCGTCAATTTTCAACGCCGTGAGCGGAAGGTCATGGTAACGAATATCCCCTTCCTGAACGTCAAAATGACGCTGAATCAGGGAGAGAATGGTGCTTTTCCCCGAGCCCGTTGGCCCGCACAGGCCGAGCATTTCCCCAGGCTTAAGGGTGAAGTTAACGTTCTGCAGCGTGGGCTGAGCGGCCTGCGGATAGCGGAACTCGCGAATCGAGGCTACCAGTTCAGCGCGCCCTTCCGGCAGCGTTTTATCGCCGTCAACCACGCCCGGCTCTTCTTCCAGCATGGCGCGAATACGGCTGTAGGCCGCGCTCCCACGCTCGACGATATTAAACATCCATGCCAGGGCCAGCATCGGCCAGATCATCAGCCCAAGGTACATGACAAAGCTGGTGAGCTGCCCGAGGGTAAGCGTGCCGTCGATAACCATCCAGCTTCCGCCGCCGATGGCCAGCAGGTTTGCGGCACCGATTGCGACATAAATCGTGGGATCAAAACGCGCATCAATACGTGCCACACGCATGTTTTTCGCCCCGGCGTCCTGCGCCTCGGAGGCAAACAGCGCCGACTGACGATCCTCCAGGCCAAAAGCTTTGATCATGCGGATGCTGGTCATGCTTTCCTGCGTGCGATCGTTCAGGGCGGAAAACGCCGCCTGGGCGACTTTGAACCTGTCATGCAGTCGCGCGCCGTCGCGCTTAATGACGACCGCCATAATCGGCATCGGCAGCAGCGCCAGCAGGGTCAGCTGCCAGCTGATTTGGGTCGACATGACGATAAGTACCGCCAGGCCCATGACCAGCGAGTCCACCAGCGTCAGCACGCCTTCCCCGGCGGCAAACACCACGCGATCCACATCGTTAGTGGCGCGCGCCATCAGGTCGCCGGTACGGTGACGGAGATAGAATTCAGGATGGTGCCGGCTTAGCTGGCGGTAATAGTTTTCCCGCAGCTCGACCGCAAGCTGATAAGACGCCCCGAACAGCAGAACGCGCCAGACGTAGCGCACCAGATAAACCACCACGGCAATAACCAGCATCACGCCGATCCACATCAGCACCTGCTGAGCGGAGAGACGCTGCTGCGTGACGCCATCCACAATCACGCCCACCACTTTTGGCGGCACAAGCTGCAGAATAGCGATGATAATAAGCAATGCCACCGCGCCGAGATAGCGTCGCCACTCGCGGGTGAAGTACCAGCTTAATTGAGCAAATAATCGCACGAAGTTTAGGTCCTGAAATGCTGTCAGCCGGCCAGGGCTAAAGAGTGAAGGCTACCGTTCCGCGATTAGCGGAATCATAACGTTAGAGGTAATGCTGTGGTGTATTTTATCTGTTCCATGGCAAAACTCGAAGTGACATCGCTTAATCCCGGAATGCCATTGACCAGCCGCTTATAAAAATCGTCGTAACGCTTCATGTCTGCCACCTGCACCCGAATCAGGTAGTCGTACTCACCTGCCAGACGCCAGAAGCCTAATATCTCGGGCATGGCTTCCACCACCGAGACAAACTTGCAGTACCACTCGCTGCTGTGCTGCTGGGTTTTAATCAGCACAAACGCCGTGAGGCCAAGGCCGAGTTTTTCCGGGTCCAGCAGCGCGACTTTGCCACGAATATAGCCTTCATCTTCCAGGCGTTTTAATCGTTTCCAGCACGGCGTGGTGGTCAGATTAACGGCATCCGCCAGCGCCTGCAAAGACAGGGTACAGTCCTGCTGCAGCATCGAGAGCAGCTTACGGTCAATTTTATCTATCACGGGGCAACCAGGGAGAAATATTTTCTCTAATGAAAGCCTTAAAAAGGCAAAATGGCAACTTTTTTATCCCGACTTTGAATTACGCTAAGCACAAATTAACAAACGAGAATTTTCCATGACCAGCACCTGGGTGACTAACGCTATTAGTGAGATCAACGCCGACTATCAACGCTCTGCGGATACGCATCTTATTCGCCTGGCGTTACCGGGTTTTCCGGGTATTCAGCTGTACCTAAAGGACGAAAGCACGCACCCAACCGGCAGCCTGAAGCACCGCCTGGCGCGCTCGCTGTTTCTTTACGGGCTGTGTAACGGCTGGATAAAAGAAGGCACCACGATTATCGAAGCCTCTTCTGGCTCGACGGCAGTATCTGAAGCCTATTTTGCTCGCCTGCTGGGCCTGCCGTTTATCGCGGTGATGCCCGCCAGCACCGCAAAACGTAAAATTGAACAAATTGAATTCTACGGCGGCCGCTGCCATTTTGTAGACAGCGCCTGCGAAATCTACCCCGCTTCGGAAATGCTTGCCCGCGAGCTGAACGGCCATTATATGGATCAGTTCACCTATGCCGAACGCGCTACAGACTGGCGCGGTAACAACAACATCGCCGACAGTATTTTCCGCCAGATGAGCCATGAGCCGCACCCTGTCCCGGATTATATTGTGATGAGCGCCGGCACCGGCGGCACTTCAGCGACTATTGGCCGCTACCTTCGCTTCCAGGGCCATGACACTAAGCTGGTGGTCGTTGACCCACAGAACTCGGTTTTTCTCGATTACTGGCAGCACCGCGACTGCAGCCTGAAAAGCGAAGTCGGCAGCAAAATCGAAGGCATTGGCCGCCCGCGCTGTGAACCTTCGTTTATTCCTGATGTGATTGACGAAATGATGCGCGTCCCGGACGCAGCGAGCGTGGCGACCATGCAATGGCTGGAATCTCAGCTTGGCCGCAAGGTGGGCGCCTCAACCGGCACCAATATGTGGGGCGTACTGCAGCTGGCGGTCAGAATGCGCGAGGAAGGCCGCACCGGCTCTATCGTGACGCTGCTTTGTGACAGCGGCGAGCGCTATCTTGAGTCCTACTATAATCCGGCCTGGGTCAACGAGCATATTGGGGATCTCTCACCGTTTAAGGCTGAGATTGCCCGAATCATATCCATACAAGGATAACGCGAGTTCAGCCAACACCCCTGCGGCTTGAAGTATGACGAGTATAGGCGGGTATAAAAAACCGGGCTAGATGCCCGGTGCTGTAAGGTCTCAATATTCGGGGGAATAGGTGAGATGTGGAGTGTCCAGCCAGTGCGTCAAATAGTGCGAGACCGCCTGGTTACGGCAGTGGCCGATAACCGGCAGATGAGGTAAATCCGCTTTAAGCTGCGGCATAGCGTTGCCCATGATCAGGCCGTGCCCTACCGCCGAGAGCATTTCGCGGTCGTTCATCGCGTCGCCAAATGCCATGCAATCCTGCAGGGTGAAACCTAAGTGTTCGCTCAGAACGCCGAGCGCCGCGCCCTTGTTGCTGCCAATCGGCAGCACTTCCAGACAGTCCATTGCCGAGAAGCAAATAAATGCCCGATCGCCCAGCGCTTCATTAAGCTGAATGCGCAGGCGGCACAGATCGTCATGATCGCCGCAAAAACAGATCTTCGTCACTTCATGAGCCGGTAACGTACGGAGATCGACGATATGAGGGCGGAAGCCGCTGTACACATGGGCATGAAGCATTTCCGGGATTTCATGGCTGGTGAGCCAACCTGTATCGTTAAAGGCATGCATGCTGGCTTCGGTATCCCAATGCCCGTGAAGCACCGTCTCTACCGCCCACGGCGAGAGATCGTTACGGTGCATTAGCTCGCCGTTCGTGCTGTGGATTCGGGTGCCGTTGCCGGTGATCAGGAAGGCTTCAAGATCGAGCTTGCCCAGAATATGGCGCATCTCCAGCTCGTGACGACCGGTCGCAAAAGCCAGGGTTATCTGGCGCTCTTCACGCAGGCGCTTCAGCGTGTTCAGGGTTGCGTCCCCAAGGTGATGGTCGGGCAGCAGCAGCGTGCCGTCCATATCAAATGCAGCCAGACGAGCCATGGTTACTCCAGAAGTTACGTGACGGGCAAAAGTATCTCCTGGAATATACGGAACTAATAGTGAATACTTGGGGAAAAATGTTCCGGGTTTCTTATGCGACTTCTGAATCGACTCAATCAATTTCAGCGTTTATGGCAGCCTTCCGGCGGGGAACCGCAGCAGGTGACCGTCGCCGAGCTGGCAGAGCGCTGCTTTTGTAGCGATCGCCATGTCAGGACGTTGCTTAATCAGCTGGAAGACGCGGGCTGGCTTCGCTGGCGGGCGCAGTCCGGACGCGGCAAACGCGGTGACCTGACGTTTCTGGTTTCGCCGGAAAGCGTCCGTTCCGGCATGATGGAGCAGGTTTTGGGTAAGGGCCAGCATCAAAACGCGCTGGAACTGGCTCAGCTTGCGCCGGAACAGCTGCGCCAGCTCCTGCAGCCGTTTCTTGGCGGCCAGTGGCAAAATGATGTACCTACGCTACGCATACCTTACTACCGCCCTCTGGATCCCGTTGGCCCTGGCTTTTTACCGGGGCGCGCCGAGCAGCATCTGGCCGGGCAGATCTTTTCAGGCCTGACCCGCTTTAGCCGGGAAAGCCCGCAGCCGCAGCCCGATCTCGCTCACCACTGGCAAATCTCAAACAAGGGCCTGTGCTGGGACTTTTTTATTCGCTCAACGCTTCACTGGCACAACGGCGAACCCGTCGAAACTCACCAGCTCCAGCAGCGCCTGATGATGTTGCTGGAGCTGCCCGCTTTGCGCCGGCTGTTTATCAGCGTCAAACGCATCGAGATCCCGCACGCACAGTGCCTGCGCTTTATTTTGCATCGGCCTGACTATTGGCTTGCACACCGCCTGGCGAGCTACTGTAGCCGCCTGGCCCATCCAATGGATACACAGTCAGGCTGCGGCCCGTTCCGCATCGCCAGCTTTAAGCCAAATCTGGTGCGGCTGGAAAGCTTTGAAAGCTATCACCTGAAACACCCGCTGTTGAAAGCCGTTGAATACTGGATAACGCCGCAGCTTTTCGAAACCACGCTAGGCACCAGCTGCCTGCATCCGGTGCAAATCGCCATCGGCCAGCAGGATGAGCTGGAGAACCTGCGCCCGGTAAGCAGCAGCATCAGCCTGGGGTTTTGCTACCTCGGGATCAGGCCTCAGGGTCGGCTCAGCCCGGAGCAGGCAAGAACAATTATGCAGATTGTCCGGGAGCCTGAGATGATCGGCTCGCTGCCGCTCAAAAGCGAGCTTATTACCCCGAACACCGAGATGATCCCCGGCTGGCAGATCCCCGGCTGGGATCGGCATCAGGCCGTCAGATTGCCGAAAAAGCTCACGCTGGTTTACCATTTACCGGTTGAGCTTCACGCCATGGCGCTTCAGCTTAAGCACTACCTGGCAGAGCGTGGCTGCGAACTGACGGTTATTTTCCACGACGCCAAAACCTGGGCCGGCTGCCAGCATCTTGCCGAAGCGGATATCGTGATGGGGGATCGGCTTATCGGTGAAGCGCCGGAATACACGCTTGAGCAATGGCTGCGCAGCGATGTGTTATGGCCTAATTTGTTAAGCGCGGGGCAATATGCGCACCTGCAGGCCACGCTGGATGCGGTGCAGGCTTATGTCTCGCCCGATGAACGCCACGAAGGCCTGAAAGAGGTATTTCACGGCCTGATGCGGGATGCGGTGGTCACGCCGCTGTTTAATTATCGCTACCAGATAAGCGCCCCACCCGGCGTCAACGGCATTGAGCTGAACGCCTGGGGCTGGTTTGATTTTTGCGAGGCCTGGCTCCCGCCGCCGGGTATGGCGTGAAGAAGCTGGTTCATGTGGCAACCGGGCGTTACCATAACGCCTTTCCGGATACTTCAGTAAACGACAGGATAGAGAATGAAACGTACAGTCGTGGTTTTCAGCGGCGGGCAGGACTCCACCACCTGCCTGATTCAGGCCTTACAGCAATATGATGAAGTGCACTGCGTGACGTTTGATTATGGTCAGCGCCACCGCGCAGAGATTGACGTAGCCCAAAAGCTGTCGCTGAAGCTTGGTGCCCGCGCGCATAAAGTCCTGGACGTTACCCTGCTGAACGAACTGGCGGTCAGCAGCCTGACGCGGGACAGCATTCCGGTGCCGGGTTACAACCCTGAAGATAGCGGTCTCCCAAGCACTTTTGTACCGGGGCGCAATATTTTGTTCCTGACGCTGGCGGCGATCTACGCCTACCAGGTTGAAGCTGAATCCGTGATAACCGGCGTTTGCGAAACAGATTTCTCCGGCTACCCGGACTGCCGCGATGAGTTTGTCAAAGCGCTGAACCACGCGGTGAGCCTCGGAATGGCAAGAGATATTCGTTTTGAAACGCCGTTGATGTGGCTGGATAAAGCAGAAACCTGGGCGCTGGCCGATTACTGGCAGCACCTGGAAACTATCCGCCACGAGACGCTCACCTGCTACAACGGCATTCAGGGTGATGGCTGCGGGGAATGTGCCGCCTGCAACCTGCGTGCTAACGGCCTGAACCACTATCTGGCCAACAAATCTGCAGTGATGGCTACCATGCAGCAAAAAACTGGCCTGAAATAAGTCATAACGGCGTGGTGACGACCACGCCCTCTCCTCAAGCGTTCATCATCTGTTCCAGCTTCTCGCGCAGTTCGCCTTCCAGCGGAACGGCCTTTTGCGTTTTTAAATCAATGCAGACGAAGGTCAACAGCGCATCGGCCACGGTTTCCCCTTCTGGCTCCAGCGTCACAACCTGGCTAAGCACGCCGCTTTTGCCGTTAATCTGCTGAAGTTTGCTGTCAATACGCAGCAGGTCGCCAAGCACCGCCGGGCGGCGATAGCTGATATTAATGTTCACCACGATGAAAGCGATGTTGTGTTCCGTCATCCACTGGAAGCCCGTCGTCTTTTCCAGCCCTTCCCAGCGGGCCTCCTCGAGAAACTCGAGATAACGGGCATTGTTAACATGTTGGTAGACGTCCATGTGGTATCCACGAACTTTGATATGTGTTTGCATAGCGCGAAACCCTTGTACTGTTTTTGTTGTCATCAGGTGAAGGTAAGCGAGGCCATACCCCAGAAACTGGTATGACCTCTCATTCAGCGTAGCAAACTTTTCTCTTCAGGTAGAAGCCTGAGCACGGAAACTCAAAGTTTTATGCGAGCCAGGTTACGTTCTACCAGCGATGCGCCGATTCCCGGCACCTCCTGCAGCTGGTCGAGCGTTTTAAAAGGACCAAACTCATCGCGATAGCTCACGATGGCCTGCGCCTTTTTCAGCCCTACGCCGTTCATCTTCTGGGCTAGTTCCTCTGCCGGGGCATTGTTAATGCTGACCAGCGCCTCCCCTTGCTCACCCCCTTTTGCAGGTACTGCCTTAGGCTGCGACGAAGAAACAGTAGTTTTAGCAGAGGCCGGAGCCGTTTTTTCTGCGGCGGCATGCGCCGGTGCGCAACCGAGTAAACCGGCCAGTACGAGGGAAAGTGAAAACGCTTTGATGCCTGATGTCATGCTGTGTCCTCCATGTATGTTGACAGCGAGGCCACCATACCGGGGTGCAAAAGCAGGAACAAACGCCGGTTTTTAAATATGGAAAAGGCCGCGAAAGCGGCCTTCTGGGATTACACTGCGTTGCAAAAATTTGCGAGGATTACTGCTGCTGGTCGATGATATCGCCCAGTTTGATCTTCGCTTCTTTACGCAGGTTGGACATCAGCGCTTCGAAAGCAATCTGGGCATTGTTCTGGGTAATCCCCTGCACCATCGCTTTTTTCTGCTCGTCCGGCATAGAGCCTGCTTTCACTTCATCCAGCGACAGCAGCACGACGTTGCCCTGCATGTCATTGGCAACGCCAAAGCTCGGCTTGTCTTTTGCCGGCAGAGGCAGCCCAAATGCAGCCTGGCTGATAGGATCCTGCCCGGTGCGGCTCAGGGTTTTCGCTTCACCAAAGCTCAGGCCCGCCGCTTTCATTTCGTCAGCGCCTTTGCCCAGTTTCAACGCGTTCAGCAGCTTGTCGGCATCCTGCTTCGCCTGCTGCTCCGCTTTCTGTTGCTTCACGGCGGCGATAACCTGGTCACGGACTTCTGCCAGCGGTTTAACCGCTTCGGCTTTATGCTCGGAGACACGCAGCACGAAAGCACGGTCGCCATCAACGGTAATGATGTCGGAGTTGCTGCCAGGGGAACCATTTTCACCGACCAGACCGCCGCTGAAGATAGCGTCGGCAACCGGTTTGAAGTTCAGTTCTTCAGGCAGGCTGTCGTGGCCGAACCAGCCGGTTTGCACCGCTTTAACGCCGGCAATTTTCTCGGCGCTTGCCAGAGATTCGTTGTCGTTGCTCGCGGCATCGCTGACTTTCTGCTGCAGAGCATAGTAAGCGTCAACGGCTTTTTCCTGCTTCACTTTAGCCACGATGCCGTCGCGGACTTCCGCCAGCGGTTTTTCAACGGCAGGCTGGATATCGTCCAGACGAACGATCAGGAAGCCAACGGAGGATTTAACGACGCCGGACAGCTGGCCTTTTTCTTTCAGGCCGGCATTTTTCAGCTCGTCAGGCGTGGTGGAGGCTTCCAGCCAGCCCATGTCGCCGCCGTTACGGGCAGAGATGATATCAGCAGACTTCGCCTTAGCCAGCGCGGCAAAATCACCGCCTTTGCTCAGCTCGTCAAGAATCGCTTTCGCTTCAGCTTCGGTTTTGGTCTGAATCACGCTGTAGCGGTTGCGCTGCGGCTGGGTGAACTCGTCTTTGTGCTGATCGTAGTAAGCTTGAACGTCCGCATCGCTTGCCTCTTCCTGCATGGAAGCCGCGTCCAGCTTGATGTAGCTGACTTTAAACTGCTCAGGCGTGATGTAGCGGTTTTTGTTCTGCTCGTAGTTGGCGTTGATTTCCTGCTCGGACGCTTCCTGCTTCGCGGCCAGCGCTTTCACGTTAATCGTCGCTTCACGCACAACGCGCTGCTGGGAAACCAGCGCCGCCAGCTCGTCGGTTTCGCCGGTGAGCATAAAGTCGGTGCCGACAACGGCCTTAATCAGCTGGTCGGTAGTGAGCTGGTTGCGCAGAGCCTGAGCATACTGGTCAGCCGTCAGCCCCATATTGCCGATAATCGCGTTGTAGCGAGCGTTATCAAATTTGCCGTTAGTCTGGAAGGCAGGCTGGCTGAAGATAGCCATTTTTATCTGTTCGTCGCTGATGCCGAGGCCGAGATGTTTGGCGTACTGATCGAGCAGCGCCTCATCAATCAGCTGGTTGAGCACCTGCTGACGCATCTGCTTCATGTAGCCTTCGTTACCCGCGAGAACGGAGAACTGATCGCCCAGCTGTTGCTGCTGGCGATTACGTTCGTTAGCAACCGCGTTCTCAAACTGGCCACGCGCAATCTCCTGGCCATTTACTTTTGCGGCATAATTATTGTTACCGCCAGTCAGGTAGCTACCTACGCCAGTCAGAACGAATGACAAGATAATCAAACCCAGAATGATCTTGAGCACGACGTGGTTAGCCGCCGCTCGTAAATTGTCCATCATGGTGTAACAACACTCCGCTGTAGTATGACTTGGTAAACCTGCGCAGGTGCTAAGCTGGCATCCTTAGAAACTCAAGCTGCCCCGTGCTGCGCGCAAGGGGGTATTGTGACAAGAAACCCGCTGCAAATCATCAACACCTGCGTAAAATTAAGCTTCAGGCAATAAAAAAGGCACATCAAACGATGCGCCCCTGCGATACCTGACACCCTATACCCCAACCAGCCGGGGCTAATAAATCAGTTAACAGCGTCTTTCAGCGCTTTACCAGCACGGAAGCCTGGTACTTTTGCTGCGGCGATGGTGATTTCTTTACCGGTTTGAGGGTTACGGCCAGTACGGGCAGCACGCTCTTTAACAGCAAAGGTACCAAAACCTACCAGTGCTACGTCTTCCCCGGACTGCAGAGATTCAGTAACAGAAGCAATAACAGCATCTAACGCACGTCCAGCCGCGGCTTTAGAAATATCAGCACCTGCGGCAATTTTGTCTATCAGTTGAGATTTATTCACTCTTCTCTTCCTCTCTTTATAATTTATATCGCACCTGATGTCCCTCAAGTGCGACCGCGCAGCAGTTATAACAGGCTCGTCATGCCCTTACAACAGGAGTTGTGGACGATAAACTCAGCCAGCAACTAAATTAGCGACACAAAAAAAAGCTGGCAAGTGACAATTCACCTACCAGCCCTAATTTTATTGGCTGTATTTGCGTCAGGTCACTATTTTGCAGTGACTACCTGCATGCCGTGAGGCTCATTCTGCAGCGCGAGGGCCAAAACTTCCTCAATACGCTTCACAGGATGAATAGTCAGGTCGGCAATCACATTGTCCGGAATCTCTTCCAGATCGCGCTTGTTGTCATCCGGGATCAGCACGGTTTTGATGCCGCCACGGTGAGCTGCAAGCAGCTTCTCTTTCAGGCCGCCGATTGGCAGGACCAGACCACGAAGCGTGATTTCCCCCGTCATCGCCACATCGGCACGCACCGGGTTACCGGTCAGACAAGAGACCAGCGCGGTACACATGGCGATACCGGCGCTTGGGCCATCTTTCGGCGTTGCCCCTTCCGGGACGTGCACGTGGATATCACGTTTTTCGTAGAAGTCGCCGTTAATGCCCAACTTCTCCGCACGAGCGCGTACCACGGTCAGCGCAGCCTGGATAGACTCCTGCATCACCTCACCGAGGGAGCCGGTGTAGGTCAGCTTGCCTTTACCCGGCACACACGCGGTTTCGATGGTCAGCAGGTCGCCGCCCACTTCCGTCCACGCCAGCCCGGTCACCTGCCCTACGCGGTTTTCGCTGTCGGCACGACCGTAATCAAAGCGCTGTACCCCCAGGAAGTCCTTCAGGTTGTCGCCGTTGATTTCGATGTGCTTGAGCGTTTTATCCAGCAGCAGCTGCTTCACCGCTTTACGGCACAGCTTGGAGATTTCACGCTCCAGGCTACGCACCCCGGCTTCGCGAGTGTAGTAGCGAATGATGCCCACAATGGCGCTGTCATCAACTTTAATCTCGCTCTTTTTCAGGGCATTACGCTCGACTTGCTTCGGCAACAGGTGCTGTTTGGCAATGTTCAGCTTTTCGTCTTCGGTATAACCGGACAGGCGAATGACTTCCATACGGTCAAGCAGCGGAGCCGGAATGTTCATGGAGTTAGACGTCGCCACAAACATTACGTCGCTGAGATCGTAATCCACTTCCAGATAGTGGTCGTTAAACGCCACGTTCTGTTCTGGATCAAGGACTTCCAGCAGAGCGGAAGCCGGGTCGCCGCGCATGTCGGAAGACATTTTGTCGATTTCATCCAGCAGGAACAGCGGGTTTTTCACCCCGACTTTTGCCATCTTCTGGATAAGTTTACCCGGCATGGAGCCGATGTAAGTCCGACGGTGACCGCGGATTTCCGCTTCGTCACGCACGCCACCCAAAGCCATACGCACGTATTTACGGCCTGTGGCTTTTGCGATGGACTGGCCCAGAGAGGTTTTACCTACCCCTGGCGGCCCAACCAGGCACAGAATTGGCCCTTTCAGCTTGTTAACACGGCTCTGGACTGCGAGATATTCCAGGATGCGATCTTTCACACGTTCGAGGCCGTAATGGTCGGTATCGAGGATTTCCTGAGCCTGACGCAGATCTTTTTTGACCTTGCTACGGGCATTCCACGGCACCTGAACCATCCAGTCGATATAGCCGCGCACCACGGTCGCTTCCGCAGACATCGGCGACATCATTTTCAGCTTTTGCAGCTCGGCTTCGGTTTTCTCGCGCGCTTCTTTCGGCATTTTCGCCGCGTCAATTTTGCGCTTCAGCGCTTCATTTTCGTCAGGCGCGTCGTCCATTTCGCCAAGTTCTTTCTGAATTGCTTTCATTTGCTCATTCAGATAGTACTCACGCTGGCTTTTTTCCATCTGCTTTTTGACGCGGTTGCGAATGCGTTTCTCAACCTGCAGCAGATCGATTTCCGATTCCATCATCGCCATCAGATATTCAAGACGCTCGTTGATATCGGACATCTCAAGCACGGACTGCTTGTCCGACAGCTTCAGCGGCATATGGGCGGCAATGGTATCGGCCAGACGTGCAGGATCGTCGATGCTGTTCAGCGACGTCAGCACTTCTGGAGGAATTTTTTTGTTCAGCTTGATGTAGCCTTCGAACTGATTGATTGCGGTGCGAACCAGCACTTCCTGCTCGCGCTCTTCAATCGCCGGCGATTCCAGGTACTCAGCCTGGGCTGAGAAATGCTCGCCGTTGTCAGAAAGCGTGGTGATGCGTGCGCGCTGAAGGCCTTCAACCAGCACTTTTACCGTGCCGTCCGGCAGTTTCAGCATCTGCAAAATAGAAGCCACGGTCCCAACTGTGAACAGGTCGTTAACACCTGGCTCATCCGTCGAAGCTTCTTTCTGCGCCACCAGCATGATTTTCTTATCATGGTCCATTGCAGCTTCCAGGCAGCGAATGGATTTTTCGCGCCCGACAAACAGTGGAATAACCATGTGCGGATAAACCACCACATCGCGCAGCGGCAATACGGGGATTTCAATGCGTTCAGAACGCTCAGGATTCATAGAGCTCTCTCTTAGTTTAATGTCCGCCAGGTGATTTGGTGAACGCTTCCGCTCCACCAACAAGTAAATCAGTATATGGGGCTGTTTCCCGGACATTCAACTGCGGGAATGCAGGAAAAATAAATGGGGGATAAAATCCCCCATTTTTGTATTAACTGACTGGTTATTCTGGCGAATTATTCACCGGATGCTTGCTGCGCTTCCGGCTTACCGTAAATTAATAGCGGTTTGGACTGGCCAGCGATGACGGACTCGTCAATCACCACTTTTTCCACGTCATCCATGGAAGGCAGATCGTACATGGTATCCAGCAGCGCGCCTTCAACGATGGAACGCAGACCACGAGCACCGGTTTTACGCGCCATCGCTTTCCTGGCAATCGCATCCAGCGCTTCATCACGGAACTCCAGCTCCACGCCTTCCAGATTGAACAATGCCTGATACTGTTTGGTCAGGGCATTTTTCGGCTCTTTCAGGATTTGGATCAGCGCGTCTTCACTCAGTTCGCTGAGCGTAGCCACTACCGGCAGACGACCGATGAACTCAGGGATCAGACCAAATTTGATCAGATCTTCCGGTTCTACCTGGCCGAGCAGCTGGCCTTCGCTGGCTTTCTCAGACTTCGCTTTTACCGTTGCACCAAAGCCAATACCAGAACCCGTTTCCACGCGGTTAGCGATAACTTTATCCAGGCCAGCAAACGCGCCGCCGCAGATAAAGAGGATCTTGGAGGTATCAACCTGCAGGAATTCCTGCTGCGGATGCTTACGGCCACCCTGAGGTGGAACGGCAGCCACGGTGCCTTCAATCAGTTTCAGCAACGCCTGCTGCACGCCTTCACCGGAAACGTCACGGGTGATCGACGGGTTGTCAGATTTGCGGGAGATTTTGTCAATCTCATCGATGTACACGATGCCACGCTGGGCCTTCTGTACGTCGTAGTCGCATTTCTGCAGCAGTTTCTGAATGATGTTTTCAACGTCTTCGCCCACGTAGCCCGCTTCGGTCAGCGTGGTTGCATCCGCCATGGTGAACGGAACGTCCAGCAGGCGAGCCAGCGTTTCTGCCAGCAGCGTTTTACCGCTACCGGTTGGCCCGATCAGCAGGATGTTGCTTTTACCCAGCTCGACGCCGTTAGACGTGTCGCTGTTGCGCAGACGTTTGTAGTGGTTGTAAACCGCAACCGCCAGCACTTTTTTAGCCTGCTCTTGCCCGATAACATAATCGTCAAGGTGGTTACGGATTTCGTGCGGCGTTGGCAGCGCACTGCGTTCACGGTGCGGGGCCACTTCTTTAATCTCTTCGCGAATGATGTCGTTACATAAATCGACACACTCATCGCAGATATACACTGACGGCCCGGCAATCAGCTTACGCACTTCATGCTGGCTTTTGCCGCAAAAAGAGCAGTACAGCAGTTTGCCTGAACCGTCTTTGCGCTTATCTGTCATCAGTAAAACCTCTTCTCTGTTTCTGTGTGCTACCACCGGCAGCACAAGTGCCATTCTACGGCGCAGCCGATAGTGAAGCGTTAAGTCAGGCCGCTACATTTACTATAGTATAACGGCCCAAAGCTTCGGGCATTAGTTACGGTGAGTCAGGATCGAATCAACTAAACCATACTCTACCGCTTCGCTTGCGGAGAGGAAACGATCGCGCTCGGTGTCTTTCTCGATTTGTTCAAGCGTTTTGCCCGTATGCTCTGCCATCAGCTCGTTCATACGTGCTTTCACTTTCAGGATCTCTTTAGCGTGGATTTCAATATCCGTCGCCTGCCCCTGATAACCCCCCAGCGGCTGGTGAATCATGACGCGGGAGTTAGGCAGGCAGAAACGCTTACCTTTCGCCCCTGCGGTCAGCAGGAAGGCGCCCATCGAGCAAGCCTGCCCCATACAAATGGTGCTGACGTCCGGCTTGATAAATTTCATGGTGTCGTAAATCGACATCCCGGCCGTAATTACGCCACCCGGAGAGTTAATGTAGAGATAGATATCTTTCTCCGGGTTTTCTGCTTCCAGAAACAGCATCTGCGCCACAATCAGGTTAGCCATATGATCTTCTACCTGGCCGGTCAGGAAGATGACGCGTTCCTTAAGCAGACGGGAATAGATATCGTATGAACGTTCGCCGCGGGATGTTTGCTCAACAACCATCGGCACCAGGGCCATATGGGGTGCTAATTGATCTCGTTCGCCACTGTATGACATGTCCGTCTCCTGGAGTAATTAAGCCTACTGTACTGATTCTACTTGAGACGCAGGATATTGACTATGTTCCTTGCGCCGATTCTGGACGGAGTCAGTCAGGGATTATTAATGGAACCACACCCGAATAATGGGGATGATTTGCCCTGTTTCAAGCATAACAACCTTTTCTTGATACGCTAACCCTGAAAAGGGGATTTATTGATGGCTTATCGTGTGATTTAGCAATAAAAAAAGCCCGCCACCGGAAGGTGACGGGCCTGATGCAGCTGTTTTTGGCCTGTTAGCCAAAAAGCACTTACGCCTGCTGGTTCATCAGCTCGCTGAAAGTGGTCGCTTTTTCAGACACTTTCGCTTTAGCCAGAACGGCTTCAACAGCCTGCTCTTCCAGAGCAACGTTGCGCATGTTGTCCATCAGCTCTTTGTTTTTACCGTAGAACTCGATGACTTCAGTCGGATCTTCGTAGGCAGAAGCCATTTCTTCGATCAGACCTTTAACACGCTCTTCGTCAGCTTTCAGCTCGTGGGTACGAATCACTTCGCCCAGCAGCAGACCAACAACAACGCGGCGTTTAGCCTGCTCTTCGAACAGCTCACGTGGCAGTTCCAGAGCTTGCTTCTCGTTACCGCCGAAGCGCTGTGCAGCCTGACGACGCAGAACGTCGATTTCGCCGTCGATCAGCGCAGCCGGCACGTCGATGTCGTTCGCGTTAACCAGACCGTCGATTGCCTGAGACTTGATGCGGTTACGCACTGCGCCTTTCAGTTCACGATCCATGTTTTTGCGGACTTCGGTACGCAGACCTGCAACGGAGCCATCTTCAACGCCGAAACGTTTGATGAACTCTTCGGTGAATTCCGGCAGTTCACGCGCTTCAACTTTCTTCAGCACGATGTCGAACTTAGCCGCTTTCCCTTTCAGGTTTTCAGCGTGGTATTCTTCAGGGAAGGTCACTTCGATAGTGAACTCTTCGCCCGCTTTGTGGCCAACGATACCGTCTTCAAAGCCCGGAATCATGCGGCCCTGGCCCATTGCCAGTACGAAGTCAGAGGCTTTGCCGCCTTCGAACACTTCGCCGTCAACGGAACCGGTGAAATCGATGGTGACGCGATCTTCTGCAGTCGCTGCAGCGTCGCTGTCTTTCCAGGTCGCCTGCTGCTTACGCAGGGTGTCCAGCATCGCGTCAACGTCTTCGTCGGTCACATCAACAACCGGTTTTTCAACTTCGATAGCGTCCAGACCCTGCAGCTCAACTTCTGGGTAAACTTCAAACTCTACCGCGTAGGTGAAGTCTTCGCCCAGTTTGTATTCGCCCGGCACGTAGTTAGGTGCGCCAGCTGGATTGATCTTCTCTTTGATGATCGCATCAATAAAGTTGCGGCTCATCAGCTCGCCCAGCACGTCCTGACGAACGGAAGCACCGTAGCGCTGCTCAACGACGGTCATCGGCACTTTGCCTTTACGGAAGCCGTCAATACGAACTTTTTTTGCCACGTTGACCAGCTCGCTTTTTACAGCGGTTTCGATGCTGTCTGCAGCGATAGTAATCGTGAGACGGCGGCCAAGGCCCTGAGTGGTTTCAACTGAAACTTGCATCTTGTTACCTCAAAAAATCACAGTGCTCGGTCAACTCCGGAAGCCCGGTGGCTTCACAGAACCAGGATGTTCTCTGAAACAGAAACACATTCCTTGTCGTCAGAATCATCCCGAAGACATTCCGAAAAATAAGACGCAGCATTATAGCGGCATCGCTGGGGTGAGTCGAGAACGGCAATAGCGCACGGCTGCGGCCTTTTTCACACTTCTCTGTCATTTATTCTTTCTTTGCCCGCCTCCCTGGAAGAGCCAGACAAAACAAAACGGCCCGCAGGCCGTTTTTGAAAACGCAGTATACATACCGCAACATAACGGAAAAGTTCCCTTAGTTGCAAACGCTTAGCGGTAAATCAGGCGATACTGCCCGCGCCACGGCAGTTCGGTGAAGCGAACACCGTATCCTGCAACCCTTCCCACTCTTTAATGGTATAGGTATGCAGCGCCAGAGCGTGCACAGGGCCGGCCAGTTCTTCGCTCAATGTGCCATAAATCATGCGATGGCGGTTTAAAAAACGTTCGCCGGTAAAACGATCGCTGACCAGCACAACCTTGAAATGGCTTTCTGAGCCCGCCGGGACATTGTGACGATAGCTTTCATCCACGACTTCCAGGTACGCGGGGGTAAAGCCTGCTTTTAACTTCTCTTCTATCTGCTCGCGTATCAGCATGAACTTTCTCCTCGACAACGTAGAGATGCCACTCATCCCTTTAAATATTAGCCGCTTTTAGCCAGCTTTTACGCTAAACACAACAAAAATTTAGCTTTCGGCGGCCGTTCTTTACCCAGTTGCCTGAAGTCTCATGCAGTTAAGGCACTAAACCGGCATAAAACTGTCAGAAGGTTTTGCTGCGGCCCAGAAAAAAGGCAACGCGATGAAATTCCGTGCGTCAGGCACTTCCCCTGGACAGCCGCAGTGTTATGATGGCGTGATTTTTTATCAGCCTGCCCTTTGAGTACATTGAGAAAGCGAACATGTTAAAAAAATTACTTTTCCCGCTGGTTGCCATGTTTATGCTGGCCAGCTGTGCAACACCGCCAACCACCATTGAAGTTGCGCCAAAAATCACTCTGCCACAGCAGGATCCAAGCCTGATGGGCGTTACGCTCAGCATCAACGGTGCCGATCAGCGTACCGACCAGGCGCTGGCGAAAGTGACCCGTGATAACCAGTTGGTCACGCTGACGCCATCACGCGATCTGCGCTTCCTGCTGCAGGAAGTGCTGGAGAAGCAGATGACCGCGCGCGGTTATATGATTGGGCCGAACAGCCCGGTTGACCTGCAGATCATCGTTAACCAGCTGTACGCCGACGTTTCCCAGGGCAACGTGCGCTACAACATCGCCACCAAAGCAGATATCTCCATCATTGCTACCGCGAAGAACGGCAACAAGATGACCAAGAACTACCGCTCCAACTACAACGTTGAAGGCGCGTTCCAGGCCACCAACAAGAATATCGCTAACGCGGTTAACTCCGTACTGACCGATACCATTGCGGATATGGCTCAGGACACCAGCGTTCACGACTTCATCAAACAGAACGCTCGTTAATTTTTACCCCGTTGGCCTGCTCGCGCGGGCCAACAACAGAGTTTGCACAATTCCCCTATGTCCAATCATTATCTGCGCATCTTTCAGCAGCCGAAATCAGCCATTTTGCTGATTCTGGGCTTTGCATCCGGCCTCCCCCTGGCCCTGACTTCCGGCACGCTACAGGCCTGGATGACCGTCGAAAATATCGACCTGAAAACCATCGGTTTCTTTTCGCTCGTGGGCCAGGCCTACGTCTTTAAGTTTCTTTGGTCGCCGGTGATGGACCGCTACACGCCGCCGCTGCTCGGCCGTCGCCGTGGCTGGCTGTTAATTACGCAAATTCTGTTGTTGGTGGCTATTGCCGCCATGGGATTCCTTGAACCGTCCTCCCAGCTGCGCTGGATGGCGGCTCTGGCGGTAATCATCGCCTTCTGTTCTGCCTCTCAGGATATCGTTTTTGATGCCTGGAAGACCGACGTTCTGTCTGCCGAAGAGCGCGGCACCGGCGCCGCCATCAGCGTGCTGGGCTACCGCCTGGCGATGCTGGTTTCCGGCGGCCTTGCGCTGTGGATTGCGGACCGCTATTTAGGCTGGCAGGCAACCTACTGGCTGATGGCAGCCCTGCTAATACCTTGTATTATTGCGACCTTTTTAGCGCCTGAGCCAACGGACGCAATCCCGGTGCCTAAAAGCCTGGAACGCGCCGTCGTTGAGCCGCTGCGCGACTTCTTTGGCCGCAACAACGCCTGGCTGATTTTGCTGCTGATCGTGCTTTATAAGCTGGGCGATGCCTTTGCCATGAGCCTGACCACCACGTTTCTGATCCGCGGCGTCGGCTTTGATGCCGGTGAAGTGGGCATGGTGAATAAAACCCTTGGGCTGTGTGCCACCATTATCGGGGCGCTGCTCGGCGGGATGCTGATGCAAAAGCTGACGCTGTTCCGCGCGCTGCTAATTTTTGGCATTTTGCAGGGCGTGTCTAACGCCGGCTATTGGCTGCTGTCGGTGACGGACAAAGACATGCTCACCATGGCGAGCGCGGTGTTCTTTGAAAATCTGTGCGGCGGCATGGGCACCGCGGCGTTTGTGGCGCTGCTGATGACCCTGTGCAATAAATCCTTCTCTGCAACCCAGTTTGCGCTGCTTTCTGCGCTGTCCGCCGTGGGGCGCGTCTATGTCGGCCCGATTGCCGGCTGGTTTGTTGAGGCGCACGGCTGGCCAACCTTCTACCTGTTTTCGGTCGTTGCGGCGGTGCCGGGGATCCTTTTACTGCTGGTGTGTAAAAGCACGCTGGAATTTACCCAGCAAACCGAAACCTTTATGTCTCGCAGTGAATTTGCTCCGGCCTATCGCCTGGCGCTGCGTATTCTGAGCTTTGGTTGCCTGCTGCTGGCGGCATGGCTGGTGGTGATTATTTGTAATGCGCTGGGGCTTACCGAGTGGACGTTTGGTTTGCAGCTTCTGGAATGGGGCGCGCTGTTTGCCATCGGCGGCATTTTGTTTGGCGGCGTGCTGGACTTCCTGGCCCTGCGCAAAACGGCGCTTATCTAAAAGAATAAAAAACCGGGCAGATTACCGCCCGGTCTGAGAAAGCCGGAGAGGAGATCCTTTCCGGCTTTTTTAAGGCCTTAAGCCAGCGCGTGTGCCGCCGCATTTTGCCCGGCGAGCGTGCCGAAGATGATGATATCGGCCACCGCGTTACCGCCGATGCGGTTAGCGCCGTGAATACCCCCCACCACTTCACCCGCAGCCCAGATGCCCTGAATAACCTGTTGCTGCTCAGTCACCACTTCTGCGCTGGTGTTAATGGTCACCCCGCCCATCGTGTGGTGAACCCCTGGCGCAATGCGGATTGCATAGTAAGGCCCGGTATTCAGAGGGAAACGCATGCCGGTAGTACGCCCGAAGTCTTCGTCTTTTTTCTGCGCCACGAAGCCGTTATAACGATCCAGCGTTTGCTGCAGTGCGTGACCGTCCATGTTCAGCTTCAGGGCCAGCTCTTCCGGCGTTGGGGCACTGAGGACAAAGCCACGGGCAATGTACTCGTCGGCCGCTTTGTTGTTCTGGCGCACCTGCTCGTCGAACACAATCCAGGCGCTCTTTTCCGGCAGGGCGATGATTTCGGCGGACACCTTGTCGCGGGTTTCCAGCTCATTGTAGAAACGCTGCCCTTCCTGGCTCACCAGGATAGCCCCGCCCCCGCGGATGGACTCGGAAATCAGGTAAGAGGTAGTTTGTTCCACGGTTGGGTGAATCTGGATCTGATCCATATCCACCGTGCCCGCCCCGATTTTTTCCAGCAGAGCGATGCCGCTGCCGGTCGCCCCTTTATGGTTGGTGGTCACAAAGCCTTTCAGCTCAGGGCGATAATGCACCACCATTTTACGGTTGGCGCTAAATCCGCCGGTGGCGACAACTACGCTTTTCGCCAGCAGAACATGGTGTTCATTATATTCGTTGGCGATCTTAACCCCGGTTACCACGCCGTTTTCATGCAGGATATCTTCCACGGTGGTATCCAGCAGAACGTCAATGCTGCGCTGGTTAACGTTGTTCACCAGGCCGCTGATTAAGAAGCCGCCGACCGCCGAACGATCTGCAGGGCGGTGGGTACGATCGATGCTCATCCCGCCGGTGATGGTGATGTCGTTCAGCACAATATCCAGGCTTGCCAGCCAGTCGATGGCGCCGGGCGCGCGCTCGACGAACTCTTTCAGCAGCTCGGTATTGTTTCTGAACTTGCCGCCTTTCAGCGTCTCATCGTAGAACAGCTCTTTGCTGTCTTTGATGCCCTTCATCGCCTGGAAGCGAGTTTCTGCGGCGTTCATGCCCACGGAGGCTTTGATGGTGTTCCCGCCGATGGTTGGCATCTTCTCAATAATCACCACGCGAGCGCCGGCGTCAGAAGCACGAATAGCCGCCGCAAGTCCTGCGCCGCCGCTGCCGATTACCGCCACATCGTAGCTTTGCGGCGCATCCGGGTTGCCGCCTTCTTCAATAACGTGCTCTTTGCTGGAGGTGGTCATCGCGCGGGATACCGCTTTCTTCAAGGCCTCACTTTGCGCCGTAGCCCCGGTCACCGCATCAACATACGGGCTGTTGGCCACCAGCATGCGAGAACGCAGGATCTCAAAGCTTGGGGTGAAATCGACATCCACTGAATCGTCCTGCACCAGCGTAATGTCGGTGATACGGTCGGTGTCGAGGGTGACGCTGATTTTAAGCTTGAGCGCTTCGGCCTCCACTTTTTCCTGGAAGACCCCGGCCTTGTATTTACGGCCAGAAGTACTGGCGTCGCGGATCATGGCGTCGACCAGCGAGAAGCGCCACAGCGGCTCAGGGATCAGCAGCTCTTCACGCCTGGTGCTGTCGATGAACAGATCGAGCGTTTCATTTTTCAGGATGCGATCGGCCCAGTCCGGATAAGCGATGCAGGCCTTGCCGACGGCAATCAGGTCATAGCCTAAGCCCAGCGCCTCTTCGGCGTCGCTGCGATTAACCACGCCGCCTACGCCGATAACGGGTACTTTCGCCAGCGTTTCTGAGCGCATCGCCTGGTATTTGTCGATCAGCATCGTTGGGTCTTTGGTATCAACTATTGAGGCGCGCTTGAAGTAGCCCACGGAGAAGTGCAGGTAATCCACACCTCTTTCAGCCAGCTTTTCCAGCAGGTACATGGTGTCATCAAAGCGAATGCCCGGCACCTCAATCTCTTCCGGCGAGAAGCGGTAGCCGATAATAAAGGAAGCATCTGCGAAGCGGCTCGCCATTTTATGGGTGATCTCGAGCACTTCCAGCGGGAAGCGGGCGCGGTTTTCACGGCTGCCGCCCCACTTATCGTCACGCTGGTTCGAGTTTGGCGAGTAGAACTGCTGGATCAGGTAGGTGTTCGCGCCGTGGATCTCCACGCCGTCAAACCCGGCTTTAATGGCACGGTTCACGGCGTCACCAAATTTGGTGATCATCACGTCAACTTCTTCCGCGGTTAACGCTTCAGGCGTGGTGGCTCCCTCACGCGGCGCGGCGATAGCACTCGGCGCAACGGGCTTCCTGCCGCCAATCAGCTCAGGCTCAACCATCCTGCCGCCGTGGTAAATCTGCAGAATCGCTTTCGATCCCTGGGATTTAATCGCGCTGGCAATGCGCGCAAGGCCGGGGATTTTGTTATCGCTGTCGATGGCCAGAGCACCGGGGAAAGCGGGACCTTTAGGGTCGATAAAGCAGCATTCGACGATAACGGTGCCGATGGTGCCGGCGCGTTCACGATAATATTCAACCAGGTCACTCGGCACGCTGCCGTCGTAAAAACCGGTACAGGTGGTCATTGGCGCCATGATCAGGCGGTTTTTCAGCACCGCGCCGTTGGGCAAGGTTAGCGGCTTCAGGATCGGGGTTTTGGAGTTCATTCTTTATCATTCCAGCAGGTGAGGTCGACATTGTCCGGCACTCGGTGAATAGCCCCGGCAGGCAACACAATTATCAGGGAGTAACGTAATTTGAATTAGTGAACAGAAACGGCTATTTCGCGGAATATATTTTTCGAATGTTAGTCAACGCCTTAAAAAAAGCAAATACAAATAATAACCATAAATAATAAAAGGTTTTATATGAAGCCACTTTGGCTGAATACGGCCTGGCCGTAAGCGAAGCGGTAGATTGACATCAGCTTACGATTTGATCTTTAACCGCGTAAAGACTATGGATATAAACAGAGCAATTTTTTTAGTTAAATAAAAACGTTGGTTTTTTGCTTAACAAAAACCAAAATCAAATACCTGACAAGGTTTAGCAATGCGTAGAATAAGGGATAATCACCTGTTGTTTCAGTATGATGACGAAATCAAGAAACAGCAGGTGATCACACATTAAATATGAGGTTAAAGGGAGGCTGGAATCTGGTGCGATGAGCGGTTAGATTTGCACCGATTAAAAAAAACTATCATGAATGCATCAAATTCTGCCTATAAAAGATTAGGTAGAAATAAAAGTCAGGAAACAGGTTTCGCAGGGAATATTAATCGAATTCATCATGATAACTTTAAGGCACAGGCTATGACTAACACCTCAACAATAAGCGAGACGGCGAAATCCCCGCCCCCAAACGCGGGGAATAAAAAGCGCTTTATATTGCTATTTTTACCGATCCTGATCAGCATAATTATATTACTGCTTCCGGTTCCCGCAGGATTAGAGCCGTATGCGTGGCACTTCTTCGCCGTCTTCGTTGGCGTGATTGTCGGCTTGATCTTCGAGCCGCTCCCGGGGGCGGTGATCGGGCTAACGGGCGTCGTGGTGATTGCGCTGTTTAGCCAGTGGCTGCTGTTCAGCCCGGCGGAACTGGCGGATCCTAAGTTCAAACTGGCCAGCCAGTCGTTCCAGTGGGCAGTCAGCGGCTTTAGCAACTCCACCGTTTGGCTGATTTTCGGCGCCTTTATGTTTGCCGCCGGCTACGACAAGACGCAGTTTGGCCGTCGACTGGCGCTGATTCTGGTGAAGTATCTGGGCCGCCGCAGCCTGACGCTGGGCTACGCGATTACCTTCGCCGACCTGCTCCTTGCGCCGTTCACGCCGTCTAACACCGCGCGCAGCGGGGGCACCATCTACCCGATTATTGCCAACCTGCCGCCGCTTTATGGCTCTCTGCCGAACGATCCAAGCTCGCGCAGAATTGGCTCTTACCTGATGTGGGTCGCAATCAGCGCCGCCTGTATCACCAGCTCGATGTTCCTCTCCGCGCTGGCGCCTAACCTGCTGGCGCTGGCGTTGGTGAAAAGCATCATCGGCTTCGAGATCTCCTGGGGGATGTGGTTCCTGGCCTTCCTGCCGCTGGGCGTGCTGCTGATCCTGACGATGCCGCTGCTGGCCTACTGGTTCTATCCACCTGAAGTGAAGGTCAATGACGAAGTGCCGAAATGGGCTGCCGCTGAGCTGGAAAAACTGGGCAAACTGTCTCGCAACGAAATCCTGCTGCTGCTGTTCGTGTGTAGCGCCCTGCTAATGTGGATTTTCGCTGCCGCGTGGATTGAACCAGCGATGGCTGCCCTGCTGGTGATTATCCTGATGCTGTGGACCGGGGTACTGAACTGGAACGACATTATCAGCAATAAACCAGCCTGGAATACCTTCGCCTGGTTTGCCACCCTGGTGGCGCTGGCCGATGGCCTGGCACGCGTGGGCTTTATCGCCTGGCTTGGGAAAGAAGGTGCCGCGCTGCTGCACGGCTTCGATCCGCAGGTGTCGGCGGTGATGCTGCTGGTTGCGTTCTACCTGCTGCACTATCTGTTTGCCAGCACCACGGCGCACACCACCGCCCTGCTGCCAGCGACCCTGACCATTGCCGCGTCTATTCCGGGGATTAATATGCCGGTCTTCTGCCTGATGATGGTCACGTCGCTCGGCGTAATGGGGATCATCACCCCGTACGGCACCGGCCCAAGCCCGATTTACTACGGTAGCGGCTATCTGCCAACCAAAGACTACTGGCGAATGGGCACCATCTTTGGCGCCATTTTCCTGTGTTCACTGATGCTTATCAGCTACCCGTGGATGGTGCTGATGTTCTGATGCACGGCTTTTGACATGAAAGCCCCCGGCGTATACCGGGGGCTTTTTTATTTTATGAAATAGACCATTTCGATAATGATGCCGTAAAGCATCGGCAGCAATATCATGCCCAGGATATTCACCAGTGGAGGAAGCTGGCGGATAAACAAAACGGGGAACATCAGGACCACCACCACAATTCTGATCGGCAAGTTACGCCAGTCCCTGCGCCGCTGCCAAAGCGCCCACCCGACCGGGACAATAAGGAAGATCATGATAACCAGCGCCCGCATCGTTATGGCATCTTTTCCCTGCCATGCGCTCGCCCCACGCCAGGCGCTATAGAAAGCCATCGCCAGAAGCAGCCCCGACGCCAGCCAGAAAAAAGCATGAACGCATTTGCCTGCCGCGCCTCCGGATTCAAACCGGCGCTCAAGAAATGGATATCCCCAGAGAAAAGTCGCCACTACGGCCAGCATGACGCCGGCCTGAAGCGCCATTTTCGGTGACTCATGGCCCGGCAACCAGGCCGTATATCCCCAGAAAAATACGGCAATGATGGCTCCCCAGCTAAGCGCCAGAGTTGGTTTTTGTAGTACCTCAAGAAGCGATGGATTAAGGCGCTCCAGCAATGCAGGGGACTGCTGGCGTAATTCCCCCACCTGACCCGCCAGCTGCGAGAGGAGATCCGGAATCAGCCTGACCCACCATGAAATCTCCGTGCCCTTTTCCGTCAGCAAACGCCATTTCAACTGTCCATAACGGCTGCCGCCGTACTGCCGGGCCAGATATTGCCAATAGTTTTCCTGGTCGGTAATAGCAATCTGCTGCTCAAGAGCATGAACTATCCAGTCCGGTAGTTGAGATGAACGGTAGTTATCAATTTGCCAGTCCATTACCGCAGAAACTTCATTTAACAGGCTGCGGTAAAGCCACCGCTGCTCGCTTAGTGATTCGGCCAGCATCAGGCTAAACGCATGCCTGGCCTCAAGCGCATCGGGGATCTCATTATCAAGATAGCGGTGCAGCTCACCCAAGCCTTCGAGTTCATCCCTGATTAAAAGCGCCGAAATTGCCTGCGCTTTTTCCCAGAGTTCATTTTTGCTCCAGGGCGTTTCTGGCGAAGATGCCTGCTCCTGCATCAGTTGCCGAACATAATCCACCATAGGCGTAGGTTCTGGTTTCTCCGGCAGACTTTCAGCGTCTTCATACAGGACGACCGCCGAACTGGCATAGCGTTTGGCGCTATCAAACGCCTCGCGCAGGGCCTGAAAACCCTGCGGATCTTTGTCCGGCCGCCGCAGCTTTAACTCGCGGGCATAAGCGCGACGAATTTCACGTTCATCCGTTGTGGGCTCAATGCCCAGCACATCCCATATCGTCGCCATGTTTACAGTCCGTCGTTAAGCTGGTCTAACACCCGGCGCAGTTCGTCCCGCGCGGCGGCAATAATTCGCAGGTCCTGGCGCTCCAGCGCTTGTTCAAATTGCGTGGCGTAATGATCGATAATCTGGCGTCTTTCTCCCAGCGTCTGCTCATAGCGTTTTGCCGCCTCGGCAGTCAGCTGGCGGTTTTCGGGCACATCCCGAGGATGCTGTTTAAGGGCATCAAGCTGTTTTAAACGCTTCGCAATTTCCTCGGCGCTGAGCGTGCCCGGCGCTTTTTCAATCACCATTGTCGAGGCGCTTTGCTCGCCGCTAATCTTGCATTCCACTTCCAGAATGCCGTCGAGGGTATAGGTGAAGCGTACGTCCACGCTCACCTCTCCCGCTTTTCGCGCCGGGATCTTAATCGACATGCTGTCCAGCAGCAGGTTGTCGCTGACTTTGCGCGATTCCCCCTGGTAGACCTCAATATCTATCTGCCGCTGGTTGTCGTTCATGGTGCTGAAGGTCTGCATTACGCTTACCGGCACAAAAGCATTACGCTCGATCAGCGGCGAGAAAAAGCCTTCTTCTACCCTGTCGCCGTTTCGACGCGATACGGCAATGCCCAGTGAATAAGGCATGACGTCGGTAAGCACCACGTCGTCCAGAGCTTTGTCTTCTGCAATCAGTCCGGCCTGAACGCCTGCCCCCAGCGCCACGACTTCGTCGGGGTTCAGTTCATTACGCGGGAAGCGACCAAACATTCGGGTCACCAGCTGGCGTACCAGAGGCATACGCGTTGCGCCGCCGACCAGAATAACGTGATCGAGTTGCGCAACGTCGAACTGCGCATCCTGCAGCGCCTGAACAACCGGTTTTTTCAGGCGGGACAGCAGCGCGCTGCAGCACGCCTGGAAAGTCTCTTCGTTGAGATCCCAGCTAAATTCTTCCCCTGCATAAACCAGCTTCGCGCTGGCTCTGTCCTGACTGCTGAGCTGCTGTTTCAGGGATTCGGCCTGGCGGGTCAGGTCTGCGGCCAGCTCTGGGTTATCCAGCGTCAGCTGGGGATAGCCGCTCAGCATCCACTGGCGCAGGGCTTCGGTAAAATCATCGCCGCCAAGCCAGGCATCGCCGCTGCTGGCGCGGACTTCAATCACGCCCTCGAACATATCCACGATGGAAACATCAAATGTACCGCCGCCTAAGTCGAAGACCAGGAATTTTTGCTCGCGGCTGTCGGCTAATCCGTAGGCCAGTGCTGCCGCAGTAGGCTCGTTTAAGAGGCGTTCAACCTCCAGCCCGGCCATTTGCCCTGCGGCTTTAACTGCTTTGCGCTGGGAGTCATTGAAATAAGCCGGAACGGTAATAGCCGCACGCGTGACTTCACAACCAAGCGCAACTTCGGCATCGGCTTTTAATTTTCGCAGCACTAATGCGGAAAGCTCTTCGGCACGAAATGACTGTTTGCCGAGGGTGAAAACTTTCTCGGTGCCCATATAGCGCTTAAAACTGGCAACCGTCAGATGAGGATGGCTAACCAGTCGAGCCTTTGCCGCCTCGCCCACCAGCAGGTGCCCTTCATCATCCAGCCCGACAACGGAAGGCGTTAAGCGCTCACCTTTTTGGCCTAAAGCCAGCGTCGCTGCGCCCTCGCTGAACCAGGAGACTGCGCTATTGGAGGTGCCGAGATCGATGCCAATAATGGGTGATACGTGTCCTGTCATTGCCTTATCCCTGTAAAGAGTGATGGATATTCAGCGGCCTCAATCCCGCCGTATTCATCGATGTTTTTCATTAAGATGAAGTAATTAATACCGGGTAGTTACTTTTATTGTCTATTAATTACTCAGGTCTATAAGTGTTACCGTCGAGGACTATTTATCGTAATTAAATACAGTTTTCTTTAATTACTTTGTTCAATAAGCATTAAAAGATTATCCTTAACGATTCAGCCCGGTGCGAAATTAATATTTGTTGGAAATATGTGACAAATGCTGCCGCATTGTTAACCAAATGTATTTCAAACTGATTGGTTATACCAATTTCCCCGGTCTATTTCCGCAAACATAGGTTTTCGTTATAACCTTCAGGGCCCGCGTGCCAACGCTAGATTTTACAGTTTGTTGCATTCTGTGTGACATCGGCGGCAGAACCCGGTAACACCCTACTGACACTGCGCCATTCATGTTTACAGTAATGTAACCTTCCCGTAAAATGCCGGCACACTTTAAACGACAATAGAGCTCCCCGGAATTGAGGTCGTTAAATGAGACTCAGGAAATACAATAAAAGTTTGGGATGGTTGTCATTAATCGCAGGCGCATTTTTACTTAGTGGCTGTGATTCTGCACTCCTGGATCCCAAAGGACAGATCGGACTGGAACAACGTTCATTGATACTGACGGCCATCGGCCTGATGTTGATTGTCGTTATCCCTGCAATTGCAATGGCTATCGGTTTTGCCTGGAAGTATCGGGCTTCAAACAAAGACGCCAAATACAGCCCAAACTGGTCGCACTCGAACAAGGTTGAAGCTGTCGTCTGGACGATTCCTATCCTTATCGTTATCTTCCTCGCGGTACTGACCTGGAAAACCACTCACGCTCTTGAACCTAGCCGTCCGCTGGAACATGAAGCGAAGCCGGTGACCATCGAAGTTATCGCCATGGACTGGAAATGGTTCTTCATCTATCCGGAGCAGGGTATCGCTACGGTGAATGAGATAGCCTTCCCGGCCAACACCCCAGTGGAATTCAAAATCACCTCTAACTCGGTGATGAACTCCTTCTTTATCCCGCGCCTGGGTAGCCAAATCTACGCAATGGCAGGCATGCAGACCAAACTGCACCTGATTGCTGATGAAGCCGGCACCTACGACGGTATTTCGTCAAACTACAGCGGTAAAGGTTTCTCCGGCATGAAGTTCAAGGCAATTGCCACGCCGGACATGGACACCTTTAACCAATGGGTGGCTAAAGCGAAACAGTCTCCAGAAGTCATGAACGATATGGCGACCTACGAGAAACTGGCCGCGCCAAGCGAATACAACAAAGTCGAATACTTCTCCAGTGTTAAACCTGATTTGTTTAAAGACGTTATTAACAAATTCATGGGACACGGGAGCATGCACATGGCCAGGCCGGAAGGTGAACAGGCTTCCCATGACGATATGAAAGGCATGGAAGGTATGGAAGGCATGGACATGAGTCACGCGGAAACCTCTCACTAAGGGGCCGAGGAATAATACGATGTTCGGAAAACTTACACTGGATGCAATCCCGTACCATGAGCCAATTGTCATGGTTACGGTTGCGGCAATCATCGTCGGGGGACTGGCGCTGCTTGCGGCTATCACTTACTTCGGTAAGTGGGAATATTTATGGAAAGAGTGGCTAACTTCCGTTGACCACAAACGCCTTGGCGTAATGTACGTTATCGTCGCTATCGTCATGCTGCTGCGCGGCTTTGCCGATGCGGTCATGATGCGTAGCCAGCAGGTGCTGGCCTCCGCGGGCGAAGCCGGCTTCCTGCCACCTCACCACTACGATCAGATCTTTACCGCCCACGGCGTTATCATGATCTTCTTCGTGGCGATGCCTTTTGTTATCGGCCTGATGAACCTGGTTGTGCCGTTGCAGATTGGCGCACGTGACGTTGCCTTCCCGTTCCTGAACAACCTGAGCTTCTGGTTCACCGTTGTCGGCGTGGTGCTGGTTAACCTGTCACTGGGCGTGGGCGAATTCGCACAGACCGGCTGGGTGGCTTATCCACCGCTCTCGGGCATTGAGTACAGTCCGGGCGTCGGGGTCGACTACTGGATCTGGAGTCTCCAGCTCTCCGGTATCGGTACTACGCTGACAGGTATTAACTTCTTCGTGACCATTCTGAACATGCGTACCCCGGGTATGACTATGTTCAAAATGCCGGTGTTCACCTGGGCTTCGCTGTGTACTAACGTACTGATTATCGCCGCGTTCCCAATCTTCACCGTGACCGTCGCGCTGCTGACCCTCGACCGCTACCTTGGCACCCATTTCTTTACCAACGATATGGGTGGCAACATGATGATGTACATCAACCTCATCTGGGCCTGGGGCCACCCGGAAGTTTACATCCTGGTGCTGCCGGTGTTTGGCGTGTTCTCTGAGGTGGTTGCAACCTTCTCTAAAAAGCGTCTGTTCGGTTACACCTCTCTGGTGTGGGCGACCATCGCGATTACCGTTCTGTCGTTCATCGTTTGGCTGCACCACTTCTTCACCATGGGCAGCGGTGCGAACGTAAACGCCTTCTTCGGTATTGCCACCATGATTATCGCCATCCCGACCGGGGTGAAGATCTTCAACTGGCTGTTCACCATGTATCAGGGCCGCATCGTCTTTAACTCCGCGATGCTGTGGACCATTGGCTTCATCGTCACCTTCTCTATCGGTGGCATGACCGGTGTTCTGCTGGCGGTGCCGGGTGCGGACTTCGTGCTGCACAACAGCCTGTTCCTGATTGCACACTTCCACAACGTTATCATCGGCGGCGTAGTCTTCGGTTGCTTCGCAGGTCTGACCTACTGGTGGCCAAAAGCGTTCGGCTTCACGCTGAACGAAACCTGGGGCAAACGCGCCTTCTGGTTCTGGATTATCGGCTTCTTCGTGGCGTTTATGCCGCTGTACGTGCTGGGCTTCATGGGTATGACCCGTCGTCTGAGCCAGCAGATCGATCCACAGTTCCACACCCTGCTGGTTGTTGCGGCCTGTGGTGCGGCGCTGATCGCTCTGGGCATTCTGTGCCAGCTGATTCAGTTCTACGTCTCTATCCGTGACCGCGAGCAGAACCGCGATCTGACCGGTGACCCATGGGGTGGCCGTACGCTGGAGTGGGCAACCTCTTCTCCGCCTCCGTTCTATAACTTCGCCCATCTGCCGCACGTTCACGAGCGTGATGCATTCTGGGAGATGAAAGAGAAAGGCGAAGCGTACAAACAGCCTGCGCACTATGAAGAGATTCATATGCCGCGCAACAGCGCTGCCGGTATTATCATCGCTGCATTCAGCACCGTGTTTGGCTTTGCCATGATCTGGCACATCTGGTGGCTGGCGATCGTTGGCTTTGCCGGCATCATCATCACCTGGATTGCGAAAAGCTTCGACGAAGATGTGGATTACTATGTTCCGGTGGCTGAAGTCGAAAAACTGGAAAATCAGCATTTCGAAGAACTCACCAAAGCAGGGCTGAAAAATGGCAACTGAGACTGTAAATAACGCCCACGCCGCGGAGCACGGGCACCACGATGCCGGAACCAATAAGGTCTTTGGTTTCTGGATCTACCTGATGAGCGACTGCATTCTGTTCTGTTGCTTGTTCGCGACCTATGCCGTTCTGGTGAACGGCACCGCAGGCGGCCCGTCAGGGAAAGACATCTTCGAACTGCCGTTCGTGATGGTCGAAACTGCCCTGCTGCTGGTCAGCTCCATCACCTACGGCATGGCGATCATCGCCATGAACAAAGGCAACAAAAGCCAGGTTATCTCCTGGCTGGCGCTGACCTTCCTGTGCGGTGCGGGCTTCGTAGGGATGGAAATCTATGAATTCCATCACCTGATCAAGGAAGGCTTCGGGCCGGATCGCAGCGGCTTCCTGTCAGCGTTCTTCGCGCTGGTTGGGACCCACGGTCTGCACGTCACCTCCGGTCTGGTGTGGATGGCATTCATGATGATTCATGTTTCCCGTCGCGGCCTGACCAACACCAACCGTGCGCGTCTGATGTGCCTGAGCCTGTTCTGGCACTTCCTTGACGTGGTTTGGATCTGTGTATTCTCCGTAGTCTATCTGATGGGGGCAATGTAATGAGTCATTCAACTGAACATAGCGGCGCCCACCACGGTAGCGTGAAGACCTACATGACAGGCTTCATCCTGTCCATCATCCTGACGGCTATCCCGTTCTGGATTGTGATGGAAGGGACGGCCTCTCACGGCACCATGCTTGCCGTGATCCTGGTGACTGCAGTCGTCCAGATTCTGGTGCACCTCGTGTGCTTCCTGCATCTGAACACCTCTTCGAGTGAGCGCTGGAACCTGGTGGCCTTCGCCTTTACGGTGCTGATTATTGCCATTCTGGTGATCGGCTCGATCTGGATTATGTGGAACCTCAACCTGAACATGATGGTTCACTAAGAGCGGCATGTATGATTAAGCAATACCTGCAAGTAACGAAACCAGGAATTATTTTCGGTAATTTAATTTCTGTCATTGGGGGATTTTTACTGGCCTCGAAGGGCAGCATTAATTACCCGCTGTTCCTCTATACGCTGGTTGGCGTGTCACTGGTGGTCGCATCGGGTTGTGTTTACAACAACTTTATCGACCGCGACATTGACCAGAAGATGGAGAGAACGAAGAATCGGGTGCTGGTTAAGGGCCTGATTTCACCGAAAATTTCGCTGGTGTACGCCACCTTGTTGGGTATTGCTGGCTTCATGCTGCTGTGGTTTGGCGCTAATCCGCTGGCGATGTGGCTGGCCGTGATGGGCTTTGTGGTGTATGTCGGGGTTTATAGCCTGTACATGAAACGCCACTCTGTCTACGGCACGTTGATTGGCAGCCTGTCCGGCGCGGCTCCTCCGGTTATTGGCTACTGCGCCGTAACCAACGAGTTCGACACCGGCGCCGCTATCCTGCTGGCTATCTTTAGCCTGTGGCAGATGCCGCACTCGTACGCGATTGCCATCTTCCGCTTTAAAGATTACCAGGCCGCCAACATCCCGGTTCTGCCGGTGGTAAAAGGCATTTCCGTCGCCAAGAACCACATCACGCTGTACATCATCGCTTTTGCGGTGGCAACGCTGATGCTCTCTCTGGGCGGCTATGCCGGATACAAATACCTGATCGTCGCCGCGGCGGTCAGCGTCTGGTGGCTGGGCATGGCGCTGCGAGGCTATAAGGTGGAAGACGATAAGGTCTGGGCGCGCAAGCTGTTCATCTTCTCTATCGTGGCCATTACCTCGCTCAGCGTCATGATGTCGGTCGACTTTATGGTGCCAGACTCACATAATCTGCTGACTTACGTCTGGTAAGTCACGAAAAGCATAAAAGGGCACCTCGGTGCCCTTTTTAATTTGGTAGCAAACAAGCCAAAAACGTGGTTTTGACTTGTTTGGTTAACGCCAGAAAACTGAATCCTTTATTGTATAGTCGTTGGCGAAAAATGCTTTTAGGCATAAAGAATTCTGTCAACGCTCTGAAAGGGCACCTCGGTGCCCTTTTTTATCAGTATCATCAAAGCATCCGCGCTGTAATATCTGTTAAATAACTAACGATTTACCCTCCCCTGCCCTCGCACTACACTAAGGCCGACTTTTTATCTGAGGTGGTAATGAACGATTACAAAATGACGCCCGTCGAGCTGCGAGCGACGTGGGGTTTAGGCACCGTCTTTTCCCTGCGCATGCTGGGCATGTTTATGGTATTGCCGGTTCTTACCACCTGGGGGATGGCGCTGCAGGGCGCAAGCGAAGCGCTTATTGGCCTTGCCATTGGTATCTATGGCCTGGCGCAGGCCGTCTTCCAGATCCCGTTTGGCCTGCTCTCAGACCGCATTGGGCGCAAACCGCTGATCGTCGGCGGGCTGGCAATCTTTGTGCTCGGCAGCATTATTGCCGCCCTTAGCGACTCCATCTGGGGCGTGATTTTAGGCCGTGCGCTCCAGGGCTCCGGCGCTATCGCCGCCGCGGTGATGGCCCTGCTGTCCGATTTAACCCGCGAACAGAACCGCACCAAAGCCATGGCCTTTATCGGCGTCAGCTTCGGCGTAACCTTCGCTATCGCCATGGTGCTCGGCCCGATCATTACCCAGGCGCTTGGCCTGCAGGCGCTGTTCTGGATGATTGCCGTCCTGGCCAGCTGCGGCATTCTGATCACTCTCTGGGTGGTGCCGAATACCGAAACGCACGTGCTAAACCGCGAGTCGGGGATGGTTAAGGGCTGCTTCCGCAAAGTGATGATGGAGCCGAAGCTGTTAAAGCTGAATTTCGGCATCATGTGCCTGCATATCATGCTGATGTCCACCTTTGTCGCCCTGCCGGGCCAGCTCGAGCAGGCTGGTTTTCCAGCAGCTCAGCACTGGAAAGTGTACCTTTGCACCATGCTGATTTCGTTTGTTTCGGTGGTGCCTTTCATCATTTATGCCGAAGTTAAACGCCGCATGAAGCACGTGTTTGTTGGCTGCGTGGCGGTGCTGCTGATTGCCGAGATCGTGCTTTGGGGCGCAGGCCCGCATTTCTGGGATTTGGTGATTGGCGTGCAGCTGTTCTTCCTCGCGTTCAACCTGATGGAAGCTATTCTGCCCTCGCTTATCAGCAAAGAATCTCCGGCGGGCTATAAAGGCACCGCGATGGGGATCTACTCCACCAGCCAGTTTATCGGCGTGGCTATCGGCGGGTCGCTCGGCGGCTGGCTGAACGGGCTGTTTGATTCACAAACCGTCTTCCTGGCGGGCGCGGTGCTGGCAATGGTCTGGCTATTCGTCAGTTGGACGATGCAGGAACCGCCGTACGTCAGTAGCCTGCGTATTGAGCTACCGGAAAGCAGCGTGAACGACGAGAATTTGCGGGAAAGGCTGCTGGCTCAGCCGGGCGTGAGCGAAGCGAATATCATTCCAGAAGAACGCAGCGCGTACGTGAAAATCGACAGCAAGCTGACGAACAGGTATGAGATTGAGCAGGTGGTGAAAGGGGCGTAAACGCCCCTCAAACCGTCAGTCGCGGAAGTTCTTAAACTGGAACGGCTGCCCCAGATTGCCGCCACGAATCAGCGCCATTACGGCCTGTAAATCATCGCGAGCCTTACCCGTGACGCGGATCTCTTCGCCCTGGATCTGGGTCTGAACCTTTAGCTTGCTATCTTTAATCAGCTTAATGATTTTCTTAGCAACGCTTGCTTCAATACCCTGTTTCAGCTTAGCTTCCACGCTCCAGGTTTTGCCGCTGTGAACAAACTCTTCAGGCACATCAATAGAACTGCCTTCGATGCCGCGCTTAAGCAGCTTGGCGCGCAGGATATCCAGCAGCTGGTTTACCTGGAAGTCAGATTCGCTGGCGACTTTAATGGTCTGATTTTTTTCATTCAGCTCAAAGCTTGCCGGCACGTTGCGGAAGTCAAAACGGGTGGCCAGCTCGCGCTCGGCGTTTTCTACCGCGTTGTTCACTTCCTGCAGGTCGATTTCAGAAACGATATCAAAAGATGGCATGTGTTTTCTCCCTCTCTGGTTTGCGTTGCATAATACCCGCTGGACGGCGCAAAACAACCTGTTAAAGAGCTGGAAAGTCGATAACGCTATAATAGAAAGTAAGTTTAGCATTCGCGAAGTCGGCGAATGGGGAGGCAATGATGAAAATCACCGTGCTGGGTTGCGGTGCGCTGGGTCAGCTTTGGCTGGCCGCACTACATAAACAAGGCCATGAGCTTCAGGGCTGGCTGCGCGTACCGCAGCCGTACTGCCACGTCAATCTGCTTGATAATACTAACGGTAGCGTTTTTAACGAGTCCTTCACGGCTAACGATCCCGAATTTCTCGCCACCAGCGATCTCTTATTAGTGACGCTTAAAGCCTGGCAGGTTTCCGATGCCGTGCGCACGCTGGCCTCCCAGCTACCTTCAAGCTGCCCTATTTTGCTGCTGCATAACGGCATGGGGACGCTGGATGAGCTAGGCGGTTTGCCTCAGCCCTTGCTGCTCGGGTTAACGACTCAGGCGGCCAAAAGAGACGGCAATGTGATTGTTCATGTGGCCACAGGCACCACCCACATCGGCCCAGGCAACGCGAAAGCCAGCGACTACAGCTACCTTGCAGATATGCTGCATGCCGCGCTGCCGGACGTCGCATGGCACAATAATATCCAGCCGGCGAGCTGGAACAAACTTGCGGTAAACTGCGCGATCAACCCCCTGACCGCGCTGTACGACTGCCCTAATGGCGAACTGAAAAACCACGCAGAAGAAATTGCCAGCATCTGTGAAGAAGTGGCGCAGGTGATGGAGCGTGAGGGGCACCATACCTCGCAGGAAAGCCTTCTTGATTACGTCTGGCAGGTCATTGATAGTACTTCAGAAAATACCTCATCGATGCTGCAGGATATCCTCCTGGAGCGCCACACGGAAATTGACTATATCACCGGCTACCTGCTGCGCAGAGCGAGAGCACACGGCATCCCTGTGCCGGTGAACGCCCGCCTCTATGAGCAGGTTAAACGTAAGGAGAATGAATATGAGCGCACAAGCGCTGGTCTGCCTGGCACCTGGCACTGAAGAGACCGAAGCGGTTACGACTATCGATCTGCTGGTCCGGGCCGGAATCAAGGTGACGACGGCAAGCGTAGCCCCCGACGGCGACCTGAAAATTGTTTGCTCACGCGGCGTGAAGCTGCTGGCGGATGCGCAGCTGGTTGAGGTTGCCGACGGTGACTTCGACATCATCGTGCTGCCCGGCGGCCTTAAAGGCGCTGAATGCTTCCGCGACAGCCCATTACTGGTCGAAACCGTACGCCAGTTTCATCTGTCTGGCCGTATTGTGGCGGCGATTTGCGCGGCAGCGGGGACGGTGCTGGTCCCGCACGAGCTGTTCCCGATAGGCAACATGACAGGTTTTCCTGGCCTGAAAGACACCATCCCGGAAGGACAATGGCAGGATAAACGCGTTGTCTGGGATCCACGCGTCAACCTGCTCACCAGCCAGGGGCCGGGAACCGCGATTGATTTTGCGTTGAAGATTATCGACCTGCTGGTGAGCCGCGAGAAGGCTCATGAAGTGTCGCAGCAGCTGGTGCTGGCGGCGGGGATTTATAGCTTCAGGGATTATCAGTAAGAGCCCCTCACCCTACCCCTCTCCCCAAAGGGGAGAGGGAACCAGAACGGTGTTCTTACTCTCCCCAAAGGGGAGAGGGAACCAGAACGGTGTTCTTACTCTCCCCGAAGGGGCGGGGAGACTAACCCGAATTCTCCCTCTCCCTTTTAGGCAGGTATAACAACCTGAATTCTCCCTCTCCCTTTTAGGCAGGTATAGCAACCTGAATTCTCCCTCTCCCTTTTAGGCAGGTATAGCAACCTGAATTCTCCCTCTCCCTTTTAGGCAGGTATAGCAACCTGAATTCT
>NZ_JBHIKW010000021.1:0-35165 GCF_042138895.1 Cedecea selenatireducens
GGAAAACAGACGATGGGGAACATTTTTTATTCCCTCTCCCTTCCAGGGAGAGGGGCAGGGTGAGGGTAAAAATAAGAAGCGAGGCTCTGTTCCAGCTTAAGTCGCCTCCGTTTTCTCTCCGACCCAGGGCAGGAAGTGAACGGAGCCTTAGCCGATTCTTCATAGAAGGTGTTCTCTCTTAGATCAGCGCGAAGCCCTATCACGCTAATGTCCCGACAATCTTCAAATCGCTGTCATCCGGCACTTCGTTATACGAAAGCACATGCAGCCCGGCGCTGAACAGGCGGCCATAGCGTGACAGAATCGGGCGCAGCTGCGGCGTCACCAGCAGCAGCGGCGGCAGGCTATTCGCCTTCATCTGCTCGTAAATCATCGGCATGGTATTTTGCAATTGAGCCAGAATATTCGGGTCGACAGGGAAGCTGTCGAGCGCCACTTTCCCCGCCTGCTGGGCCTGGTTCAGGGCGTTTAGCAGCATATTCTCCAGTTCGTTATCAATGGTGTAGGCGGCAAGCTGCCTGCGGTCGCCGTTGATGTTATGCAAAATGGCACGGCGCAGGGCGTAGCGCACGTCAGCGCAGAGCAGCTGCGGATCTTTGGTTACCGCCGAGCTTTCCAGCAGCGTAGCGGCAATGGTGACGATATCCTTCAGCGACACCTGTTCGAGCAAAAGCTGGCGATAAACTTTCAGCAACTGGCTGAAATTCAGCGCGTTATTTAAATCTTCCGCAAGCTTCGGTGCCTGCAGCGCAAGGCGTGAATGCAGATGAGTAATATCGTCATAGTTGAACAAATCAGGCAGATGCTGACGCGCCACCTTGTTAACGTGGGTGGCTACCACGCTCGCGCAGTCCACTACCTGATAGCCAAGGTTTAACGCGCGCGATTTTTGGTCCGGATCAATCCAGACGATGGCCATCCCGTACGCCGGATCGGTGTCCAGCACGCCGTCTATCTCGCCGTACAGCTCGGTGCCGGGGATTGCCATTAATTTTTCCGAATTCACTTCCCCCAGCGCCACGCGAATGCCGTTGATGTGGATCGCGTACTGGGCGGGTTTCAGGCGGAAGTTTTCGCGAATGCGGATCTCCGGCAGCAGCACGCCGCAGGTTTCCGAGATAACCTGCCTTGCGCCGCGAATACGCTGCGACAGCGGGCTGCCTTTGGCGGTATCCACCAGTGAAACCAGCTTGTAACCCAGGTTCAGGCCAATCGGCTCGACCAGCGGAATGCTGTCCCAGCTGACGGTAGGCTCCGTGTCCGGGGCAAGCGCCTCCTGAATGGCCTCCATATCGTCAGCCTGCTGCTCGGCGGGCTGCACCACTTTGCTTTGCCGCCAGGCAGCAAACAGCAACAGCGCGGTGAAGCTCAGGAAGGCAACGTGCGGCATGCCGGGCACAACGGCCAGGATGAACATCACAAACGCGGCGGTATACAGCACGTTCGGGCGGGCGAGCAACTGAGCCTTAATCTCATCGCTAACGTCACCGCCGTCGCTGACGCGGGTCACGATAATAGCGGCGGCGGTTGCCAGCAGCAGGGAGGGGATCTGCGCGACCAGGCCGTCACCGATGGTCAGCAGCACGTACTGCTGGAAGGCGTGGCTGGCGTCGAGATCGTATTTGAAAATACCAATACAGATCCCGCCGATCACGTTGATGATAAGCACCATGATCCCGGCGATGGCATCGCCGCGCACGAACTTCGAGGCCCCGTCCATCGCCCCGTAGAAATCGGCTTCGTTAGCAACGTCTTTACGCCGCGTTTTGGCCTGCTGTTGATTAATTAAGCCGGCATTAAGATCGGCATCAATCGCCATCTGTTTGCCGGGCAGGGCGTCGAGGGTAAAGCGAGCCGAGACCTCAGAGATACGTTCAGCCCCTTTGGTGACGACCACGAAGTTGATGATCATCAGAATGACGAACACCACGAAGCCGACCACGAAGTTGCCGCCGATAACCACCTGGCCGAAGGCTTCAATCACCTTACCGGCGGCGCCTTCTCCTTCATGGCCGTGCAGCAGCACCACGCGGGTGGAGGCTACGTTCAGCGTCAGGCGCATCAGCGTCGTGATCAGCAGCAGCGTTGGGAAGACGGCAAAATCCAGCGGGCGTTTACTGTTGACCGCCACCAGCAGCACGATGACCGCCAGCACGATGTTGAAGGTAAACAGGATATCCAGCACCAGCGGTGACAGCGGCAAAATTATCATCGCCAGCACGCTGAGCAGCAGAACAGGCACGCCGACGTGCGTCTGCTTTAGCACGGTCACGGCCTGGGTAAACTTATTGTTCGCCATCGGCTTTTAATACCTCTTTTGGAAGATCTATCTGCCTGTTAAGGCGGGGTTTTTGCTCAACATTGCCCGCACGCCAGGCTTTCACCTGCATCACGTAGGTCAGGACATGAGCAATGGCGCGAAACAGCTGCGCCGGAATTTGTTGGTTAACGCGAGTGGTGTAGTACACCGCACGGGCGAGCGGCGGGAACTCGACTATCTCCACGCCGTGGTTCTTACCGACTTCACGAATAAACATCGCCACGTCATCGACGCCTTTCGCCACAATGTAGGGCGCTTCTGCTTTGTTTGGATCGTACTTCAGGGCCACGGCGTAGTGGGTTGGGTTGGTGACGATAACGTCTGCCGAAGGCACCGTTTTGTTGATTTGGCCCATCGCCATTTGGCGCTGCAGCTGGCGAATACGGCCTTTAATCTGCGGGTTGCCGTCGTTGCTCTTATGTTCTTCCTTCACTTCCTGCTTGGTCATGCGCATTTTTTTGGTGAACATAAATTTGCTGAGCGGCACGTCCAGCAGGGCGAAGATAACGATAACCGCGACAAAGTAGCTGATGACATGGTGAAAAATATCAAAACCGCTGCTGATGGCCTGGCGCAGGTAGAGCTGCTGCAGGTAAAGCAGGCCGGCCAGCGAGTCGTTCACCATGGTGTAAAGCACGGCGAGGATCACGCCGCATTTCAGCATCATCTTGCCAACCTCAACATAGTGGCTGCCGGACACCATGCGTTTAAGCCCGCTTATCGGGTTAATTTTCTTAAAATCCGGCAGCAGCTTGTTGGGGGTAAATATCCAGCCGCCGGGGATCAGGCTGGAAATAATGCAGGCCACGGGGATAGGCACCAGCGTGGCGATAAACTTAAGGATAACCAGCACGTTAAGCATCATGAACTGGCTCAGCGCGCCGCTGTCATCCAGCCGTCCGGCCATGCGGCCCACGGATAAAAACGACTCGCTTATCAGCGACTTGTAATAGGGGAAGAAGCTGCTGATGGTCACGAAAGAGGCCACCAGCCCCACGGCCATCGTCAGGTCTTTTGAGCGTGGAATATCCCCTTTCTGCCGGGCTTTACGCAGCTTGCCCGCCGTAGGTTTTTCGCTCTTATCTCCGCTTGAGGATGACGACATTACTGCACCCTTATGGCGTCAAGCCGGGCGAGGATCTCATTGGTCAAATTGAGGTAGTGCTCCGGAATATGGGAAACGATCATCGTGATGCACAGCAGGCCAAACAGCATGCTGATGGGAAAACCGAGTGAAAACAGGTTCAGCGTCGGCGAAACGCGGTTCAGCAGGCCAAACCCGCCCTGCACAATCAGCATCACAAAAGTGGTGGGCAACGCAATCAGCGTGGCGGCAGACATAATCCAGCCGAGGCTTTGCGCCAGTTGTTTAAGCGTCGGTTCATTGATGGCCTGACCGATAGGCCAGTAGGTGAAACCCTTTACCAGAATGGTCACCACCAGCAGATGGCCGTCCATGATAAAAAACAGCAGGGCGCAGAAAACAAAAATGATCTGCGAAATCACCGCCGTCGAGCCGCCGTTAACCGGATCGTTCATCATCGCCATTCCCAGGCCCATATTCATCGACAGAATATGACCGGCGGTCTGCAGCGCGACAAACACCAGCTGCATCGTCATGCCGAACAGCAGCCCCCAAAGCAGCTGCTCGCCGATAAGCAGGATAACCCGCATCGACATCAGCTCGTTCAGCACCACGTTATTGTGCAGCATCGGCGTAATCAGCACCGTCAGGGTCAGCGCGGTGGCAATTTTAATCCGGCGGGAGAAGGCTTTGCTGTCGAGCACCGGGCAAAAGTGGATGAACGCCAGAATGCGCACAAACGGCAGGATCATCGCCATCAGCGGATTAAGCAGATCGTGAATGTTGATTCCCATGCGTCAGCCGACCAGCGCAGAGGCCTGGTGAAAGATTTCGGTCGTGAAGTCTACCAGCCGGGTCAGCATCCATTTCCCACCAAAAATCAGCACCAGCAGCGTGACCACCAGGCGCGGCAGGAAGCTCAGGGTTTGTTCATTAATCTGCGTGGTCGCCTGGAAAATACTGACGCACAGGCCCACCAGCAGGCTAGGGACAATGGCCACGGCGGAAATCAGCAGTACCAGCTGAATGCCAGAGGCCATGATGTCGCCGGCGTTATCCATATTAAGCATAGCTACAGCCCCTGCACGCTTGAGGTCAGGGTGCCGACGATCAGCGTCCAGCCGTCGCACAGCACGAACAGCATCAGCTTAAACGGCAGCGAGACAATCAGCGGCGACAGCATCATCATCCCCATCGCCATCAAAATACTGGCGACAATCAGGTCGATGACCAGGAACGGAATGTAAATCATAAAGCCAATCTGGAAGGCCGTTTTCAGCTCGCTGAGCAAATAGGCGGGCGTCACGACCGTCAGGTCCTGCTCGCGCGCGTCGCCGGAGACACCGGCAATGCTCATCATCTGTGACATCGCCTTATTGTTGGTCTGCGCCAGCATAAACTTCTTCAGCGGCACTTCGGCGGTAGCCAGCGCCTGGTTCAACGTGATTTTGTCGTTCTGGAACGGCACGACGGCGTCGTTGTACACGGTGGTCCACACCGGGCGCATCACCAGCAAGGTCAGGGCCAGCGCGATACCGGTCAGGATTTTGTTCGGCGGGCTTTGCTGCAGCCCCAGCGCCTGGCGCAAAATCGCCAACACGATGATAAACCGCGTAAAGCAGGTCATCATCAGCACCATGATCGGCAGCAGGCCGAGCAGGGTCATCAGGATCAGGATTTCAATTTTGACGTTGTAGTCCTGGCCCGCGTCGGTATTATTCGCGCTGAATAAGGTCACTTCACCGTGGGCGGCAAACAGCAGCGGCGAGAAGCACAGGCCGAGCGTCAGCAGCGCCGCAAGGCCGCTCTTTCTGCTCGTCAGGCCGCGTAGCAGGCTATTCATCCTGCCAGCTCGCCGAGGTTCTTGTTGTTGAACTCGATGATGCGCAGCCCGTACTTGTCGTTCAGGACGACGACTTCACCCTTACCAAACAGGATGCCGTTGACCTTAATGTCCAGCGGTTCACCGGCGAGCTTGTCCAGCTCAACGACCGAATCGTTGTTCACCGACATTAAATCAGCCAGAGAGATCTCTACCGAAGCCACTTCCAGCGTGAGGGTGACGGGGATACGGCTAAACAGCGACATTTTGCGAATCTGATCCATCGGGTTTGCCCGTGGCGTGTTTTCCTGCAGATCCATGCGGATGTTGCCTTCCACCGTCTCTTCCTGCGGGGCATCACCGAAGTTCAGGTCGTCCAGATCCAGGGTCTGGCTCAGGTCTTGATCAATTTGGCTCATAATGCTTCTCGGCAGTCTTATCGTTAAATTCACTCAGCAGCAGTTTGCCGCGATCTTCCGCAATATCAGCGGTGAAAATCTGTTCTTTGCCGATAAAAACCGGCATCGGTTGATTCAGTGAAATGGGAATAATGTCCCCTGGCTCAATGTCGGCAATTTGCGCGACGGTAAGGTTCAGCGAGGCAAGGCGACCATTCAGCTTCAGCGGCAAATCGTAGAACAGCCTTTCGATTTGGCCGGTGCTCATCGACGACTCTTTCTCGCCGTCTCCGCCGTCCGGCGCTCTCAGCTTCGCCAGCATGCGATCGACATGCAGCTGGTCGAGCAGGATAGTGAACCCGCCTTGCTCGTAACCTTCGAGGCTGAATGTAATGCACCATGACCACTGGCTAATCACCGAGGAATAGTCGTTCTTTATATCCAGGTCTTCGCCAAAGGTTTCTTTATTGACGACAAGCGCAGTCAGTTCCTGGCCTAATTTATTTTTTAGCCGTTCTTCCGTTTTCGAAATCGGCTGAGATAAATCCGGCGCCACCTGGGCGCTGTCTTTACTCAGGCCATAGAAATCATGAAGAATATTCAGCAGCAAAATACGATCAATGTCGAAGCCGAGATTGCCGTAAGTGGAAGAGAATATCTGCGTGTTTTTATAATTTTTATCGATCGCAAACGTCATATTTTTTAACGTAACGTTTACTCTAAATTTTTTAAGAAAGTAAATGCTTAGCCTTGCATCGAGAATGTCGAAGCAATCATTCATTATTGTTGGCAGCTTATGCCACGGACGGCCAAGCTTATTTACTTCCAGTTTCACCAGTTCGGGAAGCCGATCCCGGTGATGAACTCTGAGTCGTTGTAATACAGGCTGCATAGTTCTTCCGCATAACCATGATATCTGGCGATGTCAGCGATGAGCTTCAGTATTGATTCATCGCTCGCCAAAGAAAAATTTACCTGGGCATTTAAGTTACGAGAATGAGGTGGCGCTCTTTATTAGCAGCAGCGGGTAGATAATTGGAAAACATCTCATCACTTTTTTTCAGGAAGGTGATTAGACCTGCTTATGCTTGCTGTTGCAATAGCGGTGGGCTTATTAATCTATTATTTAAAAACCTGCTTCCAGATTAATGTAATCGATAACTCATTGTATTTAAAGAATTAATGTTTTAATACTCATTAAAAATGAGACAATTATCGTGCCCTCCGTATACTGACCCCACTGATAACCACACTGCTGTAATACTTGTGGTTGAATAACCTGGTGATTGACGGCGCTGAATGTAAATGGTCTTGATTTTTCTTTCATTATTATGATTAAAGGAAATATTAAGTCTGTTTTGCTGTCCTCGCCAGGTAGAATTTACTCTAAGTGGGTGATGCAACATGAATATGTTTATGGATCATAGCGCAGGAAATCTTAACGGCTTTGTGGCCAGGGCACCTTCCAGCGTTAGCGTATTTGCGCTGGCACGCCGTGTGGCAAATTTTAATGTGTCAGTGTTGATAACTGGCGAAACAGGCACCGGTAAAGAATGCGTAGCTAAATATATTCATGAACACGCCACGGGAAGCGATTCGCCTTATGTTGGTGTGAACTGCGCCGCTATTCCTGAGAGCATGCTGGAAGCTATTTTATTTGGCTATGAGAAAGGTGCATTTACCGGTGCGGTGGCAAGCGTTGCGGGTAAATTTGAGCAAGCCAACGGCGGCACATTATTACTGGATGAAATTGGTGATATGCCGCTGGCGCTACAGGCCAAATTATTAAGGGTGCTGCAAGAGCAGGAAGTTGAGCGTTTAGGCAGCCATAAAAAAATCCCACTTGATATTCGCCTGATAGCTTCCACGAATAAAGATTTACAGCTTGAAATTGCCGAAGGCCGTTTTCGTCAGGATTTGTTCTACCGCATTTCGGTGGTGCCTATCCACATTACGCCACTGCGTGAGCGTCAGCAGGACATCATCCCGCTGGCCCAGCGCTTCATTAGCAAATATCACACGTTCCACCAGGGCAAGATTATGCTTGCCGAAGACGCCCGTCACGCGCTGCTGAGCTATAACTGGCCGGGTAACGTTCGTGAGCTGGAGAACGTTATCCAGCGTGGCCTGATCCTCTGTAACGGGAGCGAAATCACCGCCAAAGATTTCGGCCTGACGCCGGTCGTACAGCCGCAAAGCGCCGCCATTGGCATCATGCCGGCATGGCATGAAACCGGCCACCGCTCTGAGGGCGATGCCCCGGCCGCGATTCGCAACGTCAAGATGCACGGTCGTATGGCCGAGTACCAGTACATCATCGACCTGCTAAAGCGTCATCAGGGCAACAAATCGAAAACCGCCCAGTTTTTAGGCATTACCCCTCGGGCGCTGCGTTACCGACTGGCTTCGATGCGCGAAGAGGGTATTGAAATTGGGTGTTACTCCTGAAAGGGGGAAGGAAACCACTATGGATAAGATTTCAGGATTAGGTATGCCGATGGGGCAGCAGGAAATGCTGATGCGGCTACAGCACACGGCGGCAAGCGCCGGTGCCGGCGCTATCGCCGCGCCTCAGACTCTCGCGCCGTCGGGGATGGGTACCGCGCCCTCCGTCTCGTTCGGCAATGTCCTTAACCAGGCCATCAACAACGTTGACCAGATGCAGCACGCCGCCAGCGCCCGCCAGGCCGCTATCGACACCGGCCAGAGCGACGATTTAACCGGCGCGATGATCGAAAGCCAGAAAGCCAGCGTGGCGTTTACGGCAATGATGCAGGTGCGCAACAAGCTCACCACCGCGCTGGATGAAGTGATGAACATTGCGCTCTAAGGGCCTTACCGTGTTAAACAAAATCAAAAATCAGCTTGCGGCGATGCCGTTGCCGCAGGGAAATCATAAAAAATGGCTTATAGGCGCCGCAGCCGTGTTGCTGACCGGCGCCATTGTTGCCTCTCTGTGGCGCAGCGGCGGCGGCTATGTCGCGCTATATGGCGCCCAGGAAAACCTGCCAACCGCGCAGGTGGTTGAAGTGCTGGGCGCAGAAAACATTGCCTACAGAATTAACCCGGACAACGGGCAAATTTTGGTGGCCGAAAACAAACTGTCGAAGGCGCGTATGGCGCTGGCGGCGAAGGGCATCAGCGCGGCGTTGCCGGAAGGCTATGAGCTGATGGACAAAGAAGAGATGCTCGGCAGCAGCCAGTTTGTGCAGAACGTCCGCTACAAGCGCAGCCTCGAAGGGGAACTGTCGAAAAGCATCATGGGCCTGGATCCGGTGGAGATGGCGCGGGTGCATCTTGGGCTAAGCGAAGCCAGCTCCTTTGTCATGAGCAACAAGCCGGAGAGCAGTGCGTCGGTTATCGTTCAGCTCCGCCACGGCAAAAGCCTTGATGAACCGCAGGTCGCGGCCATCGTCCAACTGGTTTCCGGCAGCGTGCCGGGGATGAAGGCCAGCAGCGTGAGGGTGGTCGATCAAAGCGGCAACCTGCTTTCTGAAGGCCTGCAAAACGGCGGCGGCAGCCTGGCCGGAATTCGTCAGGCCAATGACGTTGTGCAGCGCATGAAAGTCGACACCGAAAAGAACATTTCCGGCCTGCTGACTTCGCTAGTGGGGAGCAACAACTTCCGCATCAGCGTGGCGCCGCAGGTTGATATGAGCAGCGTGGAAGAAACCCAGGAACGTCTGGGGAAAGACGCCCGCGTGAGCGATGAAAACATCAGCCAGGAAAATGTCACCAACGAGCTGGCCCTTGGCGTGCCGGGCTCGCTCAGCAATCGTCCGGTCAACCAGCCGCCTGCTGCGGCGAATGCGGCTGCTAACGCTAATGCCAACGCGAACACGGCTCCGGCTGGGAACCCGCAGTCCCTCAGCAGCCGTAATTCCGAGCAGCGTAAATACGCCTACGACCGCGATATCCGCCATATCCGCCATCCAGGCTATCAGCTTGAGAAGCTGCGCGTGGCCATCGCCCTGAACCAAAGTGCACCCGCGCTGGCGAAGATTACGCCGGAAAAACTGGCCGGCCTGACGCGGCTGGTGGAAGACGCGGCTGGGATAGATAAAGCCCGCGGTGACTCCCTGACGCTGGACGTTATGGCCTTTACCGAACCAGAAGCGACGGCCTTCCCGGTGCTGAAATGGTGGCAGGATCCGCACATGCAGTATTGGGGACAGACCGGCGGCATTGGCCTGCTGGCACTGCTAACCCTGTTGTTCGGCGTGCGTCCGGTCGTACAGCGCTTCAGCCGTCGTGAACTGGCGGTTGCCGAGGCCGCGAACGAACCGGCTCTGGAACGCGGCGCGCTGCTTGAAAATGAATTAATCACCAGCGATGACGCCCTGGCGGCTGGCCTGCCGAAATCGTCGTTCCAGAACGATGACAACCTGCCGCCGCAAAGTTCTGGCCTTGAAACGAAAGTCGAATACTTACAGATGCTCGCCCAGAGCGAAACCGAGCGCGTGGCGGAAGTACTGAAACAGTGGATCAACAGCAATGAGCGAACCAACAGTAAGCAAGAACAGTAAAAGTAGCAGCGGCAGCAACGGGCGCTCGCGCATCGAACAGGCGGCGATCCTGCTGCTGAGCGTGGGTGAAGACGCCGCCGCTCAGGTCATGCAGAAGCTAAGCCGGGAAGAGGTGCTTTTACTGAGCGAAACCATGGCGCGGCTGCACGGCGTGAAGGTGACTCATGCTCGCCAGGCGATGAACAACTTTTTTCAGGACTACCGGGAGCAGAGCGGGATTAACGGCGCTTCGCGCACCTACCTGCGCAGCATTCTGGAAAAAGCGCTGGGCGGGGAAATTGCGCGCAGCGTGATTAACGGCATCTACGGGGATGAGATTCGCTACCGCATGGCTCGCCTGCAATGGGTAGACGTGCCGCAGCTGGCGGCGCTTATTGAACACGAGCACCTGCAGCTGCAGGCCGTGTTCCTCGCTTTCTTACCGCCGGACGTGGCGGCCAGCGTGCTCAGCGTGCTGCCGCAGGAGCGCCAGGACGAAATCGTTTACCGCATTGCCAAGCTGGACGACGTTAACCGGGACGTTATCGACGAGCTGGACAGGCTGGTTGACCGTGGCGTGGCGGTACTTTCCGAGCACGGCTCGAAGGTGACCGGCATTAAGCACGCCGCCAATATCGTCAACCGCATTCCGGAAAACCAGCAACTGCTGCTGGACCAGCTTCGCGAGCGTGACGAAGAGGTGGTCGACGAGCTGAAAGACGAAATGTATGAGTTCTTCATCCTCAGTCGCCAGAACCAGAATACGCTGCAGCGCCTGATGGAAGAGGTCTCGATGGAAGAGTGGGCGGTGGCGCTGAAGGGCACCGAGCCGGTGCTGCGACAGACCATCTGTAACGTGATGCCAAAGCGTCAGGTGCAGTTACTGCAAAGCACCACTTCGCGCCTCGGGCCGGTGCCGGTCAGCCGAATTGAGCAGGTGCGCAAAGAGATTATGGGCACCGTGCGTCAGCTGGCGGAAGACGGCGAAATTCAGGTTCAGCTGTTCGCTGAGCAGACGATGGAATAATGATGTTCAAAAACGCGAAAACCGCCACTCTGGGCAGCCTGACCGCCCGCCGTCAGGGCGTGATTAAACCCCGACTGCACAAATTCCCGCCGTTGCGTAAAAGCTGGCAGCAGGCAAGCCTTGAACAATCGGGCCAGGCGCTTGACCCGGAAGCTTACCAGCAGCAGCTGGTGCAGGGCTTTCAGGATGGCCTGAACCGTGGTTTTGCGCAGGGCATGGAAGAAGGAAAAGAAGAGGGCTACCAGGAAGGCGCTCGCCTCGGTTTTGAAGAGGGGATGCGCAAGGGGCTGGAAGAGGGGAAACAGCACGCTCGCCAGCTGTTTCTTGATGCGGCCGGGCCGCTGGACGGTGTGGCAAACGAGCTGCGTCAGTATCTCAGCGCTTATGAACAACGCCGCCGCGAAGAGCTGCTGCAGCTGGTAGAAAAAGTCACCCGCCAGGTGATTCGCTGTGAACTGGCGCTGCATCCAACCCAGATGCTGACGCTGATTGAAGAGGCGCTTAACGGCCTGCCTCAGATCCCCGAGCAGATTCGTGTGCTGCTTAACAATGAAGAATATCAGCGTATTAGCGAAGCCGAACCGGAGAAAGCCCGCCAGTGGGGCCTGGCCGCCGACCCGGACCTGGACGCCGGTGAATGCCGGGTCATCACCGATACCAGCGAAATGGATATCGGCTGTCAGCATCGCCTTGAGCAGTGTATGGACGTACTGAAAGAAAACCTGCTGCCGGAAACGCACGATGAGTGATCTGGACTTCGCGCAGGCGCTGCGCTCCATTGAAAACATTAATCTTGCTCGCGTGGCGGGCAGGCTGGTGCGGGTGAACGGCATCCTGCTCGAGTGCGTGGGCTGCCGTCTGGCGGTTGGGCAGATGTGCCGTGTGGAAAGCGCGGACAGCGAACTTATTGATGCTCAGGTCGTAGGGTTTGACCGCGACCTGACCTGGCTGATGCCCTTCAAGCATCCGACGGGATTAATTGCCGGCGCCCGCGTTTTCCCGGCGGATAAGCAGGAAGGCGTGATGATTGGCGACCGCTGGCTGGGCCGGGTGGTTAACGGGCTGGGAGAGCCGCTGGACAACAAAGGCAAGCTGGTCGGCGACACGCCGCTGCCGCTGCATTTGCCCCAGGTTCATCCGCTCACCCGCCAGAGCGTGGCGCAGCCGCTCGACGTTGGCGTGCGGACCATCAACGGCCTGCTGACGATTGGCAAAGGCCAGCGCGTCGGGCTGATGGCGGGCAGCGGCGTCGGTAAAAGCGTGCTGCTTGGCATGATAACCCGCTATACCCAGGCAGAAGTGGTGGTGGTCGGGCTGATTGGCGAGCGCGGGCGCGAAGTAAAAGAATTTATTGAAAACTCGCTGCAGGCCGAAGGGCTGGCGAAGTCGGTCATTGTGGCCGCACCGGCCGATGAATCACCGCTGATGCGTATTAAGGCTACCGAGCTGTGCCACACCATCGCCAGCTACTACCGCGACAAAGGTAAAGACGTCCTGCTGCTGGTGGACTCCCTGACCCGCTACGCCATGGCCCAGCGCGAGATTGCGCTCTCGCTTGGCGAACCGCCCGCCACTAAAGGCTACCCGCCTTCGGCTTTTGGCATGATCCCACGGCTTGTGGAAAGCGCGGGCAACAGCACCGGCAGCGGCACGATGACCGCGATCTATACCGTGCTGGCGGAAGGAGACGATCAGCAGGATCCGATCGTGGACTGCGCCCGAGCGGTGCTCGACGGCCACATTGTGCTTTCTCGCCACCTTGCCGAAGCCGGGCATTATCCGGCCATCGACGTGGGGCAGTCCATCAGCCGCTGTATGAGTCAGGTGACGGAACGCCCGCACCAGCTGGCGGCAAGGACGCTGAAACAGCTGTATGCCGAATACCAAAGCATCAAGCCGCTGCTGCCGCTCGGCGGCTACGTTGCCGGGGCCGACCCGCAGGCCGACAGGGCGGTAAAACTGGCCCCGGCGATTACGCAGTTTCTTCAGCAGGAGGTGCATGAACCCGCACCGCTTGCCAATACCATCAGCGACTTATGCCTGCTGTCGCAGGCGGGATAATCGACCATGAGCAAACTGATTGCCACGCTGGAACAGCTGCACACGCTACGCAACCGGGCGGTAAAAGAGACCGGTGCGCGGTTAAACGCCCAGCAGCAGCTGTGCCAGCGCTATGAAAAAAACATCAGCACGCTGACGTCGCTTGCCGCCGGTATAAGCCCGGAGAGCGGCAACTCCGCGCTGCAGATGGTGAACCACTCGGGCTACAAGCGCACCCTTCAGCGAGTGATCGACTGGCAGAAGCAGGAGCACGCGCTGGCCGAGCTGGAAGCCCGCCAGCTGCAGGGCGCTTTGCTGCAGGAGGCGAAGCGTGAAAAAGGCCTTGAGGTGGTGCTCGACGCGAAGCGCAGCGAGCGCCATGCAGAACAAGAGCGACGCGAGCGGAAGGCGACGGATGCCGTTTCCGCTCAGTGCTGGCTGCGCCAGCGGCTCGCTCACCGCTAAGAGTTAACCCATGAAACCTACCGCTAACCGCAGCACCCTGCTGGATAACCTGTTAAAGCGTCAGCGCGCCGCCGCCCCGCAAAAAACGCCCTTTGTCAGCGTCGTTTGCCCGACCTGGAACCGACGTGAATTTCTGCCGTACCTGCTCTACATCTACCAGTATCAGGACTATCCGGCGGATAAGCGCGAGCTGATCGTGCTGGATGACTCCGCCGAGAGTAACCAGGATCTGATCGACATGATGGTCGACCCGGCGCTGCATAACGTGCGCTACATTCATAGCCCGGAGCGCCTGGCGCTGGGGCGCAAACGCAATATGCTCAACGAACTGGCAACCGGGGAATACATCATCAGCTTTGACGATGATGACTATTACCCGCCGGAAAAAATCTCGCACCAGGTGGCGGAAATGCAGGGCCATAACGCGCTGTTTTCCGGCTGCGACCAGATTTACGTCTGGTACAGCCACCTCGACAAAATGTACCTCAGTCATCCCTTTGGCCCACGGCATGCGCTCAATGGCACCTTTGGGCTGCACCGCAACCTGCTGAAGAAAAATCGCTATAAGGACGAAGAGACGCTCGCGGAGGAGCAAGCGTTTCTCAAGAACTTTACCACGCCGGTGCTGCAAATTGCGCCTGAGAAGGCGATTGTCTGTATCTCCCACAGCAGCAACACCTACGACAAAGACTTCATTATGGGCAGCAGTACGCCGGTGGATCTGTGCCTTGAGGATTTGGTGAAGGACGAAAATCTGCTGGCGCATTACCGACGCTTAAGCCGTGCGCCGCTTAACCAGCAGGTCCACTGGTCGGTATTCGACAAAGTTGCGGTTATCTACCCCACGCAGCAGGAAGTGGAGCTGGAGGCGCAATGCCGGGGGCTTCTCGACTTTGGTTTTTCAGCCGACCAGCTGCTGCCGGTGACGCTTCATCAGGACGAAGATCCGGCGCTTGCCGAGCTGAAAACCCACTGCGCGGTACTGGAACAGGCTCAGCGTGAGGGCTGGCGTAACGTGGTGCTGCTGGATGCGGCGGTGCATTTTGTAAAGAAAGAGAACTCGGTCCAGCAGGTGAACGCCCTGCTGACCAAGCTTGACCATATCGACTGGCAGGCGCTGATGCTTGGCGGGAAGTACGGTGAACTGCGGCTGATGAAATCGCTGCCCGGCGTGGTGCGCGTGCAGGCCTCTGAAAATGGCTGTGCCTACGCCGTGAATGCCAGTTTTTATGCCACTTTGCTCGATGCATATCGTGAAGCCATCGCTGAGGCACAAACCCGCGATGAGGCCTGGCAGCCTCTGTTTGAACAAAGCTGCTGGCTCGGCTTCTACCCGAGCTTCGCGTTTATCCAGCAAACGCTGGACGGCCAGAGCGGCCAGCCGGTCGACTGCACCCACTGGTTTTTCCGTAAACACAGATAAAGAAAGGGAAGGCCGTGGCCGCCCTGGAGAGAGAAATGGAAATCATCGAACGTTATCAACCTGAATTTGTTCTTCGCCATGCCGCCCGAAGCGAAGCCTGCTCCTGCCCGGCCTGTAGCCGGGCGAGCGAAGGCTGGCCGCAGGCCAACGTTAAGCTCACCACTCAGCTACGCGAAAGCCTGGATCCCGGCTGCGAAAGCGTTGCCCGTGAACTGCTGTTTAATCCGCAGGCGTTTGAGCTGCAAATCTCACAGGCCGAGGTGCAGGGCACCGTTGAGCTGACGGCATGGGATGAAATGCTCAACCAGCAGTGCATAAATCTGGCAGTGCACCCGGCGCTTTCCCTTGAGGTGAGCCTGTACGCTATCGGCGTGCTGCTGAGCAAAGCGCAGCAGTATCTTGTCGATGACAAGCGCGATCCTGCGCTGTTGATGTCGATGGGTGAGCAGCTTGCTCAACTGGCCGAACACGGCGTGCTGGAAGAGCAGTTAACGATGTTGCCTGTAATAAAAGAACACCGACTAGCAGCGCTTAAAGAAATGGGCGCGATGCGCCTGAATTTGAATTTGCCGATGGCCGACAAGATGTCGATGATGCTGAAGCTCAGTGAGCTGAACATCATGCAGCCCAATCGTTTGAGCGAGCGTTTACAGGAGCTACAGCAGAACCTGGCGAAGTGTCAGGTGCTTACTGAACAGCCTCATATTTTGCGTAATGTCCTTATTTATCGTCTTTACCAGAACGTTTTCCCTGGCATTAAGTGCGAAAATTACGGTCTGGCGTTTCAGGCTCTGACGCGCCAGTTCTTCCAGCTAAAAATGCTATTCGCTGTCTGGGTCGCCGATCGTCAAATGCTTAGCGACGGGGAGATCGTTACTTTATTCAGTGCCTGGTTTGGCTGGGACGGTAATTGCCCACAGGCTGAGGCAGCTGCAGTCTCGTCAGACTTTAGCCTGTTGGTTGGCCTGTCGTTACTTATTGATCGGCCTTAAGGTCGTTTGCGGATAAGAGCAGAATGACCATGATTACAATCAATTGGGACTTTATTGATAAAGTCATCTATATCAATCTGAACAGAAGAAAAGACAGAAGACTTTATCTTTCCAGAGAGTTAAAAAAGCTAGGGATCCCAAAGGATAAAATTTGTCGCCTTGAAGCTATTGAGTATTCGCCTGGTTATATCGGGTGTGCTATGTCACACCTTCATGCTCTGCACATGGCGGATAAAGAAGGATGGAAAAATGTTCTGATCCTTGAAGATGATATTGCTTTTCACCATGATGATGATGCGTACCAGCGAATCAATAAATATTTCAAGGCATTAAACCATGTTAACTGGAACGTAGGCTTTTTGGCCGCGAACTATCAAAATGTGACCCAATTGGGCAGCGTTGACTATATCGTTAAGGCTAATAAAGCGTGGTGTGCATGCGCCTATATTGTTAACCAAAACTATTATCAACAGCTCCAGCATGTTTACACCCAGAGCATAAATGCTTTATTGCAGGGGGGGCAACAGCATGAATACGCACTCGATGTCTACTGGCACGAGTCTATGTTGCGGGATTGTTGGTTGGGGATTTTCCCTAATGTGGGCTATCAGCAGCCGGATAAAAGCGATATTGAGGGCCAGTATGTCGACTATCGTGGCCTGTTTGCTAAGCCGCTAAATGAAATAACGCAACGGCAGGTCAAAAAGCGTATTGGCAACCAGAAGATCAAAGTTGATATCCTTTTTCAATGGTCTCCTGGCTGGACAAATTTTGAAACGGTGATCGACGCTCTGCGCAATGATGATAAATTCGATTGTAGAATTATTGTTATTCCATTTACCTCGGAAGGTTCTACGGATCCTACTAATATGGCAGCAAGAGAATTTCTGGACGAATGCGAAGTGCCTTATTACGGTTATGAAAACTATAATCTGTACGAAAGAAAGCCAGATGTTGTATTTCTGCAGAATCCGTATGACGTAAATCGACCGAGTATATTTAGCTGTGCAAATTTAATCCGTAACGGTATTAAAATTGCGTATATCCCCTATGGGCTGGATATGGGGGCGAGTGAGTTAAATACAAATTTCCAGTACAACATGGCCTGCCATAATTCTGCCAGCTGGATTTTCGTTCGTTCACAGCGGCATAAAAATGAATTCGCGCTGCATTGCGCAGCGGGTAAGGATCATGTTCATGTGGTTGGTCATCCCAAATTTGACCATTATCATGAACGCTACTGCTCTACAGAGAAAACAGTCTTTACGAATAATTTGAAAACGCTTCTGTGGGCACCGCAATATATTATTGAAAACGACCCTCGTTGGTCAACATTCGATCTCTATGCTCATGCGATAATGGATATTATAGATCAAGGGAAAGTGAATGTTATTATTCGCCCTCATCCCTTGTTCATTCAATGGGTAAATCACTTTGGCGACAAAGTCAAAGAACAATATGCACAGCTATTAGCGTTTACACAAAATCGGTCAAACGTTATATGGGATTTTGGTGCCGACTATAAAATGGCCTATTCTCAGTCAGATGCGCTGATGGCTGACGTTGGGTCATTCCTGCTGGAGTATTTACCATCACGCAAACCGATACTATTGCTTACTCATGAAAAACGATTAGGTATTAATAACAGCGCAAGCTTTATTTATCATGACTATGATGTGGCATGGAGCGAAAAAGATCTCTACACATTTGTGTCAAATGTCATCTCGGGAAATGATGTAAAACAAAAAGAGCGCCTTGCCGCTTTGTCACGAGAGCTATATTTTGCTCCGCAAGGTGCGGGGCATGCGATTATCGAGATAATCAAAAAATCATTTAGTCTGGAATCGGAGTAGTTGATATGCCGATAAAGCGAGCTGCTATTTTGCTGGTTGCAGGGCAGGGAAAAAGAATGGGTGGGTTAACGGACAATTACCCGAAATGTTTACTACCTGTCGGCGAGTCTGCTGTTATTGATACACTTCTGGCACCGTTGATGAGAGATACCGGGCGTGAATTGGTGCTGGTTACCGGATATCAGGCACATAAGATTGAAGAGTGGGTCCGCAATCGTTATCCAAAAAATAATATTACTTTTGTGCATAATGAGTTTTATGAAACTGATGTTAATATTCTTTCAGTAGAACTTGGTGTGGAAGCATTAAAATATCCACAGCGTGGCTATACCATTATAGAAACAGATATTCTACTTGATCCTCATGCTTGGGATAGAATAAAAAAATATGAGAAAGCAAATCATAGTTTCTGGCTTACACATGGTCGCTATAGTCCCGAATTGACTGGCGGAATTGTTGAGGTAAAGGAGCCGGATGGAATGATTACCCAAGTTTCCTATCAGCCTCATTACAATAAGAAATATGATAATTGGTATAAAATGGTCGGAATCCTTAGTGTTTCACCCCAGGAAGTGGATTGCGATCGTTCCCTCAGAAAAAATTGGCTCAAGAAAGGCCTGCAACAATATTATATGGTGCCATGGGTCCATCACCGCCAGGAATTACCCTGCGTGACTGTAGATATTTCTCAACTATACGCACGTTCTTTTAACACGGCTGAACAGTATCAATCTGCCCGCGATGATTATCTCGAATTAATATCAAATTATGTTAATGGTAAAAAAAATGGAAATTAATTTTTGCGATCCAAATTTATTACGACATATTGAACGGTTCAGCGCAAGCCGCGTTGAATGGTTGTGTAATAAAATTTTAACTGAAGGGGTATGGATCAAACCTTTAGCTCTGGATCTGAACCATCATTTAGTGCTGGACGGACAGCATCGAATGGAGGTTGCGTTACGCCTGGGGTTAAAAAGAGTACCGGTAGTGAAATTTGATTACCCTGAGGTGCCCCTGCGTTCTTTGCGTGAAAAGTATCAGTTTGACTGGCAGGATGTTACCGAAAAAGCATTACGTAATGATATTTATCCATACAAAACAGTAAAGCACGATTTTGTTAGCCCGATGCCGGCCTGCCGTTTTACTTTGCAGGAGTTGGGATATGATGGTTGAAAATGCAATTATTCTTGCAGCGGGAAGAAGCCTGCAATTAGATGGAAAAAACAAAGTTTTAATTAAGCATCCGGTGACCAGAAAAACCATCCTCGATTATGCGATAGAGGCATTTGCTGGTAAGAGAGTTACGGTTGTCGTGGGGTATGGTGCGCTGAAGATTATGGAGCGCTACCCGCAGTTGAATTATGTATTGAATGAAGATTGGGCGACAACAAATAATGCCATGAGTCTTGGTCTTGCTCTGTTAGAGAATATTGATCCCACTTATGTGGTGTCAGGTGATATGTTTTTTAATCGTGAACTAATTAGCGAGATGGATAACGGAAAGAATAATATTGTTCTAACGCAGAATCGTGATAACCGTATGCTAAGTTCTATTCACTGTGCAATGGGTCAGCAAGAAAAAATAATCGAAACGTATCAAGGGCCTATACGTTCCGTCAGTCATCCCGAAGCGATGGGGTTGTTTAAACTATCGGATGAAAAACTGCTCGGCGAATGGAGAAATAGATGTTTATGTCACAGTAATCTATTTGTTGCACAGGCTTTACCTTGTACCGAAGAGACTTTAGTTTACGCTCATGATGTTGGTCGGAATTATTTTAAAGAAATTAACAGCGCGGCCGACTATTTGAGACTGATGAAGGAAGCTTTAGCAAAATGATTCGAGCGATCACCCTCGGCGTTCCCAGTAATAATGCTTCTGCCATTGATATCGGGTCAGTACTTCAAACCTTTCAAACCGGCGTGCAGGCCTTGCTCTTAGAACGAAACTGGCCTTTGCGTACAACTCGAATGTCGCTTCAAACTCTGCGTGAGGCGCAGGAAAACGATATTTTTGCGCTGCCGGCAAAACTGGCATCAATCAGTCGAATGGCCGAGCAACAGGGGATCCGCTGGTTTTGTCTGCCCATTGATATGGTTGGCAGCCCCCATTTCTCGCAGCGTTTAGATTTGGCTTTTGCCGCACTTTTTAGCCATTCTAAAATGTTTGTTAATCTTATGGTGGCGGATGAAACGCAGATTAGCCTTCAGGCTGGCCGCCATGCGGCACGCTTTATTCAGAATGTGTCTCGTAAAAGCAACAATGGTTTTGATAATTTCCGCGTCGGGGCTTCCTGCGCCTGTCCTCCAAACGCCCCTTTTTTCCCGTTTTCACGCCATGAGGGGGAAACGTTTAAATTCAGCCTCGCGTTGGAAACGACGGATTTGGCTTTAAAGCTTAGTAAAGATGTACTGAAGAAAAAAATATCCCTCGAGATATTTGCGGAGCGGTTTATTGATGACTTACAGGCACGCTTAGAGGCGATAAATGTTTTTGCTCGAGAGCTGGCCACTAAAACGGGTGTTGAATATGCCGGTCTCGATGCTTCACTGGCCCCTTTCCCGGATGGCGATATTTCCATCGGAAAACTGTTGTCAAATCTGGGCGCGCGTCCGAGTGGGAGTCAGGGAACATTATTCCTGACCAGTATTCTGACAAACTGCATTAAAACTGCTGTTAAGCGCAGCAACGCCTTAGCTACGGGTTTTAATGGTGTCATGTTCTCCGTACTTGAGGATGACGAATTAGCGAGTGCTAATAATCGTCGCCGATTAAGCATCGACACGCTTAATGCGTGGTCAACGGTGTGTGGATGTGGATTGGACATGATACCCATTCCAGGCTCTACGCTGGTCGAGGATATTTCCGCGATTATATTGGATACTTCCGCGCTAGCCGTACGATTAAAGAAACCTCTGGGTGTACGTCTGTTGCCGATACCTGGAAAGGAAGTTAATGAGTTTACGCAATTTAACTTTGATTTTCTCTGTAATAGTCGCGTCATAAATATTGATAAAACAGATGTGCATTTTTGCGAACATGCTGCTAACTGGAAATATAAAAACTAACGTGTGGATTAAGTGATGTTAAATGAAAGTAAAGTAAAAATGTTTTGGGATAGCCGTTCTGCTTTATACAATAAGCTGCCGTTTGAAAGCATTGTGAATATGGAACATGATCCTGAACTGTTGAAAATAAAAGTTCAGGATGAAACGGCGAAAGTCTTCTCATGGCTGCCATCCTTAAAAGGGAAGTCTATTCTGGACCTTGGCGCTGGCGTAGGCCAGTGGACATTCAGGTTTCATGCACAGGGTGCTTCGCGTATCGTTGCCGTCGAATATTCTGAGCCGCTGGTTGAGATCGGCAGGCTTGAAGCGCAATCACGGCAGGCTGAAAACATTGAGTTCATTGTTTCTGGCGCTGAGGACTTCCGCAGTAATGAGCGGTTCGATGTTATCTTTATCTCTGGGCTTTTTGTCTACCTGAACGATCGGCAGGTAGAAACGTTAATCAGTAATTTAAAAAACGTTGTTCATGACGACACTATCATTATGCTACGAGATGGTACAGGCCTGGCTGAACGCTATGAGATCAATAATCAGTTCTCTGAACTATTACAAACTGAATACTCAGCACTTTACCGTACGGCTCAAGAGTATAAGGCTGTTTTCAAGAGGGTAGGGTTTGAAACACTCAAGGATGAAAATATGTTTCCTGAAGGACATGTTTTGAATAAATATCCAGAAACGCGGCTGCGTTTGTATTATTTTGGTAAGTGTCATGGTTAATATTGTTCCTGTGCATTCTGATGTCACCTGGCCCGGAAATGAAGGTGTAATTGGTGTTGTTGGCGTTGCTCCCTGGGCGACGCTTAATTTTTGCCAACAGGTTTATTCGCTTATTGATGCTAAGAAAGACTGGGATTACCCTCGAGTAATTGTTGATAGTAACAGTAAAATTCCCAGCCGGGGACGGCACTTGCAGTTGGGAGAGCGAGACCCTTCACCTTTTATTTTTGAGTCTATTAATGAGTTGGCTAAATCAGGTGCTACCGTTGCAGTTGTTCCCTGTAATACTGCACATATTCTCTTCCCTGGTTGGGGAGAGAATGCGACGATCCCTGTATTAAGTATTATTAACGAAACGGTAAGTTGTCTCTCTGCTTCTAAAAAAAGAGTGGCAATATTAGGTTCAAAAGATTTACTTCTTAGCGGATTATATCAACATGCGCTAACTGCGGCGGGCCACAGCGTTCATGTATTGAACTGTCAACATCAGGTTGTAATTAATGAATGTATTTCGGCGTTGAAAGTATCTCAGACTATTACAGATTCGCTATATGCTGAACTTGAATATTTTATTAATGTACTGCGCAATCAAAGTGTTGATACAATTATATTGGCGTGTACAGAATTGAGTTTAATTAAAACCCATTCTTTGTGGCAAGACGTAAAGGTTATTGATTCAAATGAGGCGCTGGCGCGTGCAGCACTCAGGGAAATTAATTTTCGAAAGGACCGGCTTAGATAATACAAACAGACTTCTTGAAATGTGAAGAAGTCTGTTTGTGCAAAACTTAATTTTTATATTGATGAATCATTTTAATGATATTGATGACTTCTGGTGTTTCTCTGATCTGATAATGATCGGCAATGGTTGTAATGACAATAATAATCAGTTCGGCTAATGGTGTGGTAAAAGTCTGATTCTGTTCTGACAAAGTATGCTGAACAAGTGAGAAGATTAACTCCATTGGATTGATTGCATCACGAAGAAGGCGATCGTTTTTATTAATGGCGCTTAAGATTAATATTGTTATATTAATGGCAAGGCAGTGGCGAGTTTTTTTGTTTTCAATTACATTGATGAGTGGTATTAATTCAGTTGCGACGCAGGCCATCGTATAGATATTGTCTTGCGTTAGCGGTTGTTGAGTTAAAGACGCTACGTGTAAAGTATGAATATGCAATTTATTTTTCAGACAGCTAACTTTGGCATCCTGATCGGATAAAAGTAGCATTGTGGTAAAAAATTCATCTTCATAAATGTGCTGGGTGAAGCGCTGTTGCTGATATTTTTGACGTGCAAAAATATAGCCCCAAACCACGACAGGATAACCAAATCCTGACTGACATAGTGACATAATACACTGACGGTAAAACCGCTCTGCTGTTGTAGGTGAATTTATGGTTTCAACAGGATAGCGGTAATAATTGTCGACATCATTATTGCGTAGTGAAGCACAAGTATATTCAAGGCGTGTATGGAAAAATATAATATCAAGGTTGTTTTTTTTAATGGCTTTAACGGCAGTTTCCAGGCAGCCCGGAACCAGACGATCGTCCGAATCCAGAAATAGAATATAATCGCCCTGAGCGATATCGAGACCTTTATTTCTGGCCTTGCCTGGTCCCCCATTTTCAATATTGATTAAGGTAAATTTATCGTTGGCATGAACAAATTCGTTGCCGATTTGTTCCGTCGTATCCGTAGAACCATCGTTAATAATAATAACTTCATAGTTATCATAAGTTTGATTAAGCACGGAGCTGAGGCACGCATGAAGGTGTTTCTTCGCATTATAGGCTGAAACAATAATACTTATCTTTTCCATTTCATTATTTCACCTGGTTTTCCTGGCAGGCCTGTCGTGTTTTGCGTAGCCATAGATTAAACCTGCTGATAAAGCCAGTTTTCCGGCTCGCTGCTGTTCACCAGGTTTTCCAGAATCTCCTGCTGCATGCCCAGCAGCAAACCATTCCCCTCATTGGCCGTTTTGCAGCGGGTGGCCTGTGTTTCAAGGTCTTCCCAGAGCGCGCTGACCTGGCCCTGATGTGAAACTGGCAGGCGAGAGAATAAGGCTTTTATGCCCTGCGGGCCTGCGGGAACGCCGAGACCAGCAAGCGTGGCGTATCGCTGCTGGCTGCTTGCGGCGAGGCGCTCATAAATCTGAATCAGCTTACCGTTAAGCTGATCCAGTTCTGCCGACCGGCGGCCAACAATAAGCTGACGCTGCTGCTCCAGGAGGGCGTTAAGCTCGGTGTAGTATTTACGATCGGCAATCATATCTTCGATTAACTGCTTCACGTCCTGGGCTGCATTACTCATAACCTACCTCTGATAGTATTTTTGCATCGCGCCGGTCAACTCATCCAGATTGATGCTGATTTTTCCTGCGCTGATGGCTTCTTTCATCGCTTCAACGCGGGCCATATCAACGTCCGGCATCGCGGCCATGTTCTGCTGTGCCTCACCCAGAACCGGGTCTACCGGACGAGTTTTTTCGCTGCCTGCACTTTCTTCGGCCTGTGGGCGAGTTTGCCCGGCGGTGTGGGTGCTAAGCGCAGTTATGGCAGGGCTGTACTGGGTTGTATTCACTTTCATCGCTGTTCTCCGGTTGCTCGGTGGTTCTGTTTTTTATTGAGTGCAAGGTGATTCCACGGGGGAGGAAAGCTTCTTTCCCATTCCCTTACCGGTGTAAAGCGACCCGACAACAGCGAAACTTTAATCGCATAATTAAAATTATTTTGTAGCGGCGTTGAGCATGCGCACCACGCCCGCGTCGGCAACCACGGCGCTGACTACCCGCTGGCTGCTTTCGTTCTTCACCTTAATCATTTCGCCTTTGCGGCCCTTTTTCATCGCTTCGCCTACGGTTCTCGCTTCAATGCCGTCCTGCAGGGCAACCATCAGCACGCGCTGGCCGCGTTCAACCAGCACCGGGGCGTCAAGGTGCGCGCGGGTAATCGGCTGGTCAGCGCGCAGGCGCCGCTTCAGCGTCATGCCGATGGCTTCTTTGGGGTTGGTCAGGTAGCCGCCACGGGTGCCCGAAGCCTGGAGAGCTTTGAGCTGAATATCCGCCTGGGTCAGAACATGGCCGCGATCAAGCGCGCTTTTGGCGACCACGACGTTTTGTTCCGCGGCGAGCAGCGTCGGAGGCAGTATCAGCAAACCCAACACGGCAGCAAGGCGGAAGGAGAAGCGGAAACCGGGTTTCCCTTTATCGCTGTTGAATCTGGTAAAAATCTTTGAATTCATGATGTTATAACTCTGGCATGGTAATTGCTAAACAAGGATGTGTTAGCGATTTTTTTGCCGTTGTTTTTCATCACGAGGATGTGGGCTGTGAGTATTTCTTTTGACAAAGCATTGGGTGTTCATCCGCAGGCAGTAGCACTTCGACTTTCCCGAGCAGAGCTGCTATCCGCCAACCTGGCTAACGTCGACACCCCAAACTTCCAGGCTAAAGATATTGATTTTGCCGCGGAGATGCAACGTTCAGCGTGGAGTTTTTCAACTGACCCTTCGCCGCAGGAAAAATATCGCGTGCCGTATCAGCCTTCTTCCGATGGCAACACCGTCGCCTTAGACGTGGAGCAGGCTGAGTTTTCGAAAAATGTGCAGGACTACCAGGCAAGCCTGGCGTTTCTGAACATGAAGTTTGTTGGCCTGAAAAAGGCTATCGAAGGGAAATAACGAACTCAGGTAACCATGCAAAATGGCATTTAACAATATCTATCGTGTTTCAGGCTCGGCTATGACGGCGCAGACCGTTCGCCTGAACACCATCGCCAGCAACATGGCGAACGCCGACTCACCCTCGGCGACTGAGAATGGCGTCTACAAGGCACGCCGCCCGGTATTCGCCTCGGTTTATCAAAACGATGAGCTGATGGGCAACCGGGCGCTGACCGGGGCAAGAGTGCAGGTCATGGACGTGGTGGAAACCGGTAACGCGGTGCAGCGTTATGAACCTAATCACCCGATGGCCGACGACCGCGGCTACGTCTATTACCCGGACGTGAACGTGGTGGAAGAGATGGCGGACATGATGTCGGCCTCACGCAGTTTTGAAACCAGCGTTGACGTACTTAACAGCGTGAAAAGCATGCAGCAAAGCCTGCTGCGCCTTGGAGAAGTGTGAAAATGAACGTGAATAACGACACCAGTAACTTGAGCGCCAACGGCGACGGCGGCGTGGCAAATAACGGCAGCGCGGCGGGCATGAACGGCCTGTTTATGCAGCTGCTGGTCGCGCAAATCCAGAACCAGGATCCGCTCAACCCGACGGACGGCACCGAATATGTCGGCCAGCTGGCGCAGCTGACCCAGGTGCAGTCGATGGAAACCATGTCCAGGCTGATGGCCAACAACTCGGTACTGATGGACAACCTGCAAACGCTGAGCACCGGCAATCTGGTCGGGCAGAAGGTGATGGTGCAGAGCGACAGCTTTACCTCCGACGGCGCCACGACCGTGAATGGCCGCCTGACGCTGGAACATGCTGCCGGCGTGGTTACCGTTATCGTCAAGGATTCCGCCGGCACCGAGCAGAAAATTGAGCTGGGCAAACAGGAAGCCGGGCAGGTGGATTTTGCTATCGACCCTGAAGCGCTGGGGCTGGCGGAAGGGAAATACACGCTTAGCGTGGTGACCGACACCGGGGAAGAAAAAGTTCCGGTCGAAATTGGCGGCATCGTCAATAACGTGCGCATCCCGCTGGACGGCAGCCCGACCATGCTCAACATTTCGGGCCTGGGCGAAATTGCCTACAACTACATCACCCAATTTGGACAATCTGCCCCTGCCGGCAAGGCATGAGTCAGGACCAGCAGAAATAATCAGGAAGACATGATATGAGCTTTAGTATTGCGACCTCCGGCCTTAACGCCATCACCGAACAGCTGAATGCGATCTCTAACAACATCGCGAACTCCGGCACCGTAGGGTTTAAGTCCGGCCGGGCGGAGTTTGCTGCCCTGTACGCCCAAAGCCAGCCGCTCGGCGTGGGGGTGACCGGCATGACCCAGAGCATCAGCCGTGGCGGGGCTATCAATGCCACCGGTAATGGCCTGGATCTGGCTATCTCCGGCAATGGTTTCTTCGTGGTGCGCGACACTGCCGGCACCACGGCCTATACCCGTGCGGGCTATTTCGGCACCGACAGCAACGGTAATCTGATCAACAGTTCCGGCATGAACCTGCAGGGTTACCCGGTTGACGCGAACGGCGTGCTGCAGGTGGGCAGCGTTGGCAATTTAACCATCAGCAACGGCTCGATCGCCGCGAAGCCTACCGATGGTTTAGATTTTACCGCTAACCTTGATGCCCGCGCGGAGAAGCCCGTTACGGCTAATTTCGATCCTAAAGACAACACTTCCTACAACAACACCTACGCGACGCAGGTCTATGACTCGCTGGGTCGCGAGCACACCATCAACCAGTATTTCGTAAAAACTGACGAAAACACCTGGGAAGTGCATTACTACATGGACGACCAGCCGATGACCAATCCGGCGAGCCAAACCTTGACCTTCAGCGATCAGGGCATTTTGAGTTCGCCCAATGGAGCCGTGGATCTGACCATTGATATTCCTGGCGCGCAGCCGTTGTCCGTTGACCTGAACTACACCGGCACCACGCAGTATGGCTCTGATTTCTCGGTCAGCAAAAACAAGGGCAACGGCTATGCCTCCGGCTCGAAAACCGGCCAGCAGATCGATGAAGATGGCTCGGTGTATGCCACGTTCTCCAACGGCGAGCGCATGCTTCAGGGACAGCTGATTTTAGCCAACTTTGCTAACCCTAACGGCCTGGCCGCGCAGGATGGCACCACCTGGATGCAGACCGCAGCTTCCGGAACCCCGCTGACCGGAGCGCCAGGCAGCGGCCTGTTGGGTGCCATTAAAGCCGGTGCGCTGGAAGCCTCAAACGTTGATTTGACCTCGGAACTGGTTGGGCTGATGAGCGCCCAGCGTAATTACCAGGCCAACACTAAGGTTATCAGCACCAACGACAGCATGATGAACGCGCTGTTCCAGGCCGTGTAATGGATCACTTAATTTACACCGCCGTCAGCGGCGCAAACCGCAGCCTGTCCCAGCAGCAGATCCACGCCAACAACCTGGCGAACGTGAATACCCAGGGATTTCGCAGCGATCTGGAAAGCGCTCTGGCGCAGCAGATTGAAGGCGCGGGGTATGACTCGCGCTATCTGGTGCAGCCGACCAACGGCGGGGTTGATATGACGCCGGGTGCGATGAAGCAGACCGGCCGTGACCTCGACGTTGCCCTGCGCGGGAGCGGCCTGATAGCCCTCAGCAGCGGTAATCGCGAAGTCTATACCCGCAACGGGCAAATCGACGTTGGCCCGGAAGGCGACCTGACGATTAACGGCCTGCCGGTGGAAGGGGACGGCGGACCTATCGTGCTGCCGCCATTTTCACAAATCTCTATTGCCCAGGACGGGGTGATAAGCATTGTGCCGGACGACGGCGGCCCTGCCATACCGGTGGAAATCGATCGCCTCAAGCTGGTGGATATTCCTGCCGGACAGCTGCAGAAAAACAGCGCCGGGTTCCTCGTCACGAACGCGCTGAACAATCCGCGCAACGAAGAAGTCATGGTGGCCTCCGGGCACCTGGAAAGCGCCAACGTTTCGGCCATCAGCGAGATGGTGTCGAGCATTGCGCTGAACCGTCAGTTCGAAGCTCAGATCAAGATGATGAAAGCGGCGGAAGATCTGGCCACGGCGGGCAATCGCCTGCTGCGCGGCAGTTGATTACAAGGATAACGAACGATGAATCCAGCTTTATGGATAAGTAAAACCGGGCTCGCGGCGCAGGACGCCAAAATGGGCGCGATTTCCAACAACCTCGCCAACGTGAATACCTCCGGGTTTAAGCGCGACCGCGTGATGTTCTCGGATCTGTTTTATCAGAACCAGCGTGCACCCGGCGGCCAGCTCGATCAGAACAACACCGCGCCGACCGGCATTCAGTTCGGCAGCGGCGTGAAAATCGTCGGTACGCAGAAAGAGTTCTCCACCGGCAGCATCCAGAACACCGGACAGGATCTGGACGTGGCTATCACCGGCCAGGGATTCTTCCAGGTGGAAACGCCGGATGGTGAAATCGCCTATACCCGCGCTGGAAACCTGCAGCGCAATCAGGAAGGGGTGATCACCAACGCCGCTGGCCTGCCGCTGGTGCCGCAAATTGAGCTGCCGGCCAATACCAAAGAGCTTCAGATTGCCAAAGACGGCACGGTGATGGCGCTGGTTGGTGGCGAAACCGATCCGGTTGAGCTGGGGCAGATTACCCTGGTGAACTTCGTCAATCCGGCCGGCCTGGAAGCGGTGGGCGGCAACCTTTACCGCGAAACTACCGCCAGCGGTGAAGCGGTGGAAGGCATCCCCGGTGAAGAGGCGTTTGGCCAGCTCGAGCAGGGATCGCTTGAAGGGTCTAACGTGCAGGTCGTCGAGGAGATGGTGGACATGATTACCGTCCAGCGCGCCTACGAAATGAACGCCAAAATGGTGTCTGCCGCCGACGATATGCTCAAGTTTGTCACCCAGACGATGTGATGATGGGTCAATGAAGTGAAGAGAGTCATGAAAAAGCAGTGTGTTATCGGTTTACTGGCCTTGATGCTGGCCGGGTGCGAAAGCCCGGCTTTGCTGGTGCATAAAGACGATGCGGCCTTCGCGCCGCCGGAAGATTTTGTTATGCCGGATACGGCGGTGCAGGGCGGTGGCGTCTACAACGGCGGCTATAACTGGTCGCTGACCCAGGACCGCCGCGCCTATCGCGTGGGGGATATCCTGACCGTACGTCTCGATGAGTCTACCCAGGCCAGTAAGCAAGCGCGAACCAACTTCGGTAAGAAAAACGACGTCACGATCGGCGTGCCGCAGGCGTTCGGCCACTCGGTCGACAAGCTTAGCGGATCGGTCGACGGCGAGCGTAACTTCAACGGCAACGCCAGCTCCCAGCAGCAAAATAGCCTGCGCGGTTCGATTACCGTCGCGGTGTTTAAAGTGCTGCCCAACGGCGTGCTGGCGGTGCGTGGCGAAAAATGGCTCACCCTTAACCAGGGCGACGAGTACATGCGCGTCACGGGCCTGATCCGTGCCGATGACGTCGAGCGTGATAACACCGTTTCTTCCCAGCGCATCGCCAATGCACGTATTTCGTATGCGGGCCGTGGGGCGCTGAGCGACTCGAACGCGGCGGGCTGGCTGACGCGTATCTTCAACCACCCGCTGTTCCCTATCTAACCGGAGCCGATGATGCGTAACGTAGCGCTTTTCCTCACGCTCCTGTGGAGCACCTGCTCGCTGGCTGAGACGCTGGGCAACATCGTGGATATCCAGGGTGTGCGCGGCAACCAGCTGGTGGGCTATAGCCTGGTGGTCGGCCTTGATGGCTCCGGCGATAAAAACCAGGTGAAATTTACCAGCCAGTCGGTGACCAACATGCTGCGCCAGTTTGGCGTGCAGCTGCCGACTAAAATCGACCCGAAGGTGAAAAACGTTGCGGCGGTTGCCATCAGCGCCACGCTGCCGCCGGGCTATGCACGCGGGCAGTCGATTGACGTCACCGTTTCTTCGATTGGCGACGCAAAGAGCCTGCGCGGCGGCACGCTGCTGCTCACTCAGCTCCGGGGGGCCGACGGCGAAGTCTATGCGCTGGCGCAGGGCAACGTGGTCGTTGGCGGCGTGAAGGCGGAAGGAAACAGCGGCTCCAGCGTCACCGTGAATACGCCTACGGTAGGGCGCGTGCCGAACGGCGGCTCTATCGAACGCGAGATCCCAACCGATTTTCAGGACAACAGCCAGGTGATGCTTAACCTCAAGCGTCCAAGCTTTAAAACTGCCAATAACGTGGCGGTAGCGCTGAACAGCACCTTTGGGGCGAATACGGCTACCGCACAAAGCGCGACCAACGTGGCGGTGCGTGCGCCGATGGATCCGGGCGAGCGCGTCAGGTTTATGTCGATGCTGGAAGACGTGCAGGTAAACGCCGGGAAACAGCCTCCGCGCGTAGTATTTAACGCTCGCACCGGCACCGTGGTTATCGGTGATGGCGTAGTGGTCCGGGCCGCCGCCGTTTCTCACGGCAACCTGACGGTCACCATCCGTGAAAGCAGCAACGTCAGCCAGCCTGGCGCGTTCAGCCAGGGGCGTACCGTGGTCACGCCGGAAAGTGACGTCAGCGTGAATCGCGGGCGCGGCCAGATGGTCACCATTCCTGCGGGCACCAGCCTTCGCAGCATCGTGAGCACCATTAACAGCCTGGGCGCAGCGCCGGATGACACGATGGCGATTCTGCAGGCGCTGCATGAAGCCGGTGCGCTGGATGCCGAGCTGGTGGTGATTTAAGGAACCCAAATGATCAATCCGATTAACCGGCAGCAAACCGTCCTGCCCGGCGATATGACCGGGCAGGTAAAACCGCAAAATGTTGAACAGGCTGCCGAGCAGTTTGAAGCGATGTTTCTGCGCTCGATGATGCAGCAGATGCGCAAAGCCTCTGATGCGATGGCCGCCGAGGACAGCCCTTTCAACAGCAAGCAGCAGCGCATGATGCGAGATTTTTACGACGATCGGCTGGCCTCCGAGCTGGCTTCGCAGCGCAGCACCGGCATTGCCGGGATGATTATTGCCCAGCTGGTACCCGCCGGAGTTAAGGCTGAGGCAAAAAGTGCCGCTTTACCGCAGCAGCCCTCGGAATTAGCTACCCCGGTCATCCCCGTGATGCGTCGCGGTCAGGAGTCATAAAACATGAGCATCATTAATATTGCCTACAGCGGCATTCAGGCTGCCCAGACGGGGATGAGCGTCACCTCGATGAACATCGCTAACCTGCTGACGCCCGGCTATAGCCGCCAGGGGATGCTGCAAAGTGCTATTGGGCCGATGGGCCAGGTTGGCCTGTCCGCCGGAAACGGCGTGCAGGTGGACAGCATTCGCCGCATCTCCAACCAGTATCTGGTGAACCAGGTCTGGCAGACGAACACCAAGGCCAGCTATTTCACTTCGGGACAGCAGTATCTTGGTGCCCTGGAAGAGGTGATTGGCACCGATTCTACAAGCCTGGGTAACGGGCTGGATGAGTTTTTTGGCGCCCTGAGCGCGATGACCACGCAGCCAGAATCTCCGGCGCTGCGCCAGCAGCTGTTAAACCAGGCCAGCTCCCTGGCCACGCGTTTTAACAGCATGAATGACTTTATCACTAGCCAGAAAAATTCACTCTCCACCCAGCGTAACGCGGCGGTGGAAAGCATCAACTCGCTAAGCTCCGGTATTGCCAGCTACAACCAGAAAATCATCGAACTGGAGTCTACCGGCGGCAACAGCAGCGTGCTTCGCGATCAGCGTGACGAGCTGGTGAAAAAACTCAGCGAGCTGGCGGACGTGAAGGTTACCGAAGACGGCAGCGGGAGCTACACCGTGGCCCTGAAGGGCGGGCAGCCGCTGGTTAGCGGCAAAACGGCAGGTGAAATGAAAGCGGGCGTGGATGCCAACGGCAACAGCACCCTCAGCCTGAAGTTTTCCACCAGCGAATTCAGCCTCAATCCTTCAACGGGCGGCCAGCTTGGCGCGCTCTACGACTATGAAACGACCACGCTGAAAGAGATGCAGGGCGCGATTCAGGGCATGGCTGAAGCGGTCGCAGATCTGTTTAACAATCAGCTGGCTCAGGGGTTTGATCTCAACGGTAATCCGGGCAAGCCGCTGTTTGTTTTTGACCCGAGTAACAGCGCGGGCATGCTGCAGGTGACCGACCTGAAGCCCGATGAGATTGCGCTGTCCGGCGCGGCGGGCGAGCCCGGCAACGGCGATAACCTGCAGCTTCTTATCGACCTGAAAAACAGCAAAACGAACATTGGCGGCCTGGGCAACATGAGCCTCAACGAGGGCGCTGCGGCGATTATTTCCCGCATCGGGATTGCCAGCCGGCAGAACAAAACCGAACAGGAAGCCGCTATTGCAGTGGCCAGTCAGGCTCAGAACCAGCGCGACAACCTCAGCGCGGTCAACGAGGACGAAGAGGCGATCAACCTGCAGATTTACATGCAGTCCTACCAGGCCAACCTGAAAGTGATCGCCACGGGCGACCAGATCTTCAGCGATCTGCTTAACCTGTTCTAACGAGGATTAAGATAAACACTATGCGAATCAGTAGCCTTTACAACTCCTCGCAGATGCTCAGCCAGCTGGGCAAAAACAGCGAGAGCATCAGCAAGCTGATGCAGCAGCTCTCTACGCAGAAGCGAATTAACGTGCCGTCGGACGACCCGGTGGCCGCCAGCCGCCTGGTGCAGTTGAACCGCGAGCAGTCGGCAATTGAGCAATATCAGAGCAATATCACCAGCATCAGCGGGACGCTGGCAAGCCAGGAGTCTCACCTGCAGGCAATGAACGACCAGCTGCTGGCGCTGAACGACAAACTGCTTGCCGCCGCCAACGACACCAACAGCCAGCAGGATATGGCGAGCTACGGCGCAGAGCTTGAGTCGATGCTGGACTCGCTGGTGGCGTCGATGAATGCGCAAAATGAAAACGGCAGCTATCTGTTTTCCGGTACGAAAACCGGCACGAAACCGGTGCAGTGGGATGCAGCGGCGAAGACCTTTGTGTTTGCCGGTAACGACGGCACGCGCGAGACGACCGTGGCGAACGGCGTAAACATTAAGGAAAACACCAACGTTGCCAGCGCCTTCTCTTCCGGCAGTGACGATCTGGACATGCTGAATAAGCTGAAAGCGCTGTCGCAGAAAATGCAGGATCCGGCTATTCCGGCGGCGGATTATAAGAGTGAGGTCACCGATATGCTGGATTCCGCCAAAGCCACGCGGGATAACGTGTCGGCGATCTTTACCGACGTGGGGGGACGACAAAACCGCTTAACCCTGCTGAGCAACGCGCATACCGACGTCAGCGCGGCAAACGACCAGGTGGTACGCGATCTCTCTTTCAGCGACCCCGCTACGGCGACGGTAAACCTTCAGCTGTATATGAATTCTGTACAGATTTCCAACCAGGCTTACAGCATGATCAGTAAGCTCTCACTGTTTAGCGTGATGTAACCATGCAGGTTGGTTTAGCCACTACAACATCTTCCCAGGCCGCCGCGCTTAGCCGCGGCAATATCAATGCTCCGCAGTCCGTGCAGCGCCGTCAGGTGGAAGAGAAGACGTCATCCCGCAGCCCGTTTCCTGAAGCGGCGCTGTTGTCTACTCGTCCACTCCGCTACAACGTTCAGCTTAACCAGCAGCTGACGGCGGTTCAGCAGGCGGACAGCTATCTTTCCAGCACTGAAACGCAGCTTCTGCAGCTGCGCCATGCGGCGAGCCAGGGAAAAGGCCAGGAGCAGGCTGCCGGACTGGAACGCCTGCTGGCGCGCCGAACCCAGCTTTCCGGCGGGACGGTTGACCGCCAGTTCAACGTCCGTCTGCAGAGTCAGTCGCAGGTGAATTTCACTTTGCCGGGCAGCGAGAAGGTCCTGAGCGCGCCGGGCGGAGAAACGCTGATCTTTATGCTAGGCGGCACAAAGCGAGAGCTGGCCGCCGTTGCCTTGCCCGCAGAAGGATCGCCTCGTACCGTGTTGACTCGTCTTAACGTTGGCCTGGGCCGGATGGGCATTCACGCCAGCCTCGACAGAAGCGGGCAGGTGAATTTCAGCGTCGATGAGTCCCGCTGGGAGCAGGTCAGCCAGCAGCTTAGCGTGCGTGGTGAAGGGCATAATTTCCCGTCAGATTCGTTTACCATGCTGTCGGCTCAGCCTGAGACAGCTCAGCAGGAAGATTTGCTGCAGCTGGCGGCGCGTCCGGACAGCAGCCGCGACGGGCAATTACGCCTGCAGCAGGCGCTGGAGCAGATAACGATGCAGCGCGGCAAGCTGCGAGCGCATCAGGATCGCGTTCGCTCCCGTATTGATGAGATGGCCACGCCGTATAGCCCACAGCAGGCGCAGGAAACGGCGCGGGCGCTGGGCAACGTGCTGGAAAAAAGCGGTGACAGTTTTTCCACGCTTAACCGTGCGCTGGGCGCGCAGGCGAACGTGCAGCTAGCAACGGTGAAGAATTTACTCGGATAGGGTGGGGCTCTCACTCCGACCCTCTCCTTGGAAAGGCGTTGTCTCTTAGTCACATTTTCCTTTCGAATCTTCCTGGAGATATTTTTCGAGCCGCAGTTATTCCGTTCACCCGTACATTTGTTTCCCCTGCACGTTCCGAAAACGGTGAACGTGTCCGGGGGATAACGCCATCCCCCGGACAGCCCCGGCGCCCGGCGAGCTCATCGCCGCTGAAGCGGTAAACCCACCGGCTATCACCCAAACATTCGGGGTCGTTCGCGATTCGTTCCCGACGATCGCTCTCTTTCGCTGCTCCCGGCAGCTCAACCCCGCCTGAGTTGGGTCATAACCGGGGGCGATGAGAGCCGGG
>NZ_JBHIKW010000022.1:0-34208 GCF_042138895.1 Cedecea selenatireducens
CGAACCTCCGACCCACTGGTCCCAAACCAGTTGCGCTACCAAGCTGCGCTACTCGCCGAAATACTGCTCTTACTGCGGCCTTCAACGTGCCTGTGACCTTTTACGGTTCGGTGTTGAAAGCAAAAACCCTTCTTCAGAAGGGCTTTTTAAAATTGGTCGGCGAGAGAGGATTCGAACCTCCGACCCACTGGTCCCAAACCAGTTGCGCTACCAAGCTGCGCTACTCGCCGAAATACTGCTTTTACTGCTGATTAATTTAGGTGTGGTGCGAAGAGAGGGACTTGAACCCTCACGTCCGTAAGAACACTAACACCTGAAGCTAGCGCGTCTACCAATTCCGCCACCTTCGCATACATCTAAATTAATGGGGTGGCTAATGGGACTCGAACCCACGACAACTGGAATCACAATCCAGGGCTCTACCAACTGAGCTATAGCCACCACTGTAAAACTTTCACGCGGTACATAATACCACCGCAGCTCTAGCGCCATTATAAATGGTGCGCCCGACAGGATTCGAACCTGAGACCTCTGCCTCCGGAGGGCAGCGCTCTATCCAGCTGAGCTACGGGCGCGTAGCGCCGTTGCGGGGTCGGATAATACGGGCTTCGTGCTCAGCTGTCTAGTGGTTATTTCAATAAAATACGCGCAAAACTGCGCGTTTGGTTATGCTTTGCGCATCCTGATGCTTATCCGTTCAGTTTTTCACTGGCGGCGTACTTATTCAGGCCAAATACCTTATAAACCAACGTCACGGCAGCCAGGAAAATCACCCCAACCGTCAGCGACATCCGCGTGTCTTCATTCAGCCCCATGCCCACCAGAACGCACACAAGGAAGGCCATGGTCAGGTAGTTCGCCCACGGGAATAAAATGGAGCGGAACGGATGGCTGGCGATGGCCTCACGGTGCGCCTTACGGAAGCGAACCTGGCTAATCAGAATAACAAACCACGGCACCATCCCCGGCAATACGCTGGCGCTGTAGACGTAAACGAAGACGCGCTGCGGATTAGGAATGATGTAGTTGAGGCAGGAGCCAAGCAGCAAAATAACGATAGAAATAGCGACGCCCACAACCGGCACGCCACTGCGTGAAACGGTGGCCATTTTAGCCGGAAGCTGACGGTTTTTGGCAAGGGCATACAGCATGCGCCCGCAGCTGTACATGCCGCTGTTACAGCCGGACAGTGCCGCCGTCAGAACAACGAAGTTAATAATTCCTGCCGCTGCCGTAATACCAATCTTCGCAAAGGTCAGCACAAACGGACTGCCGGTGGTGCCAATCTGGTTCCATGGGAAGATAGTCACGATAACGAAAATCGCCCCCACATAGAAAATCAGAATACGCCACAGCACTTTACCCACGGCGCTACGCAAGGTGACCTGCGGGTTTTTCGCTTCACCGGCGGTAATACCGATAAGCTCCACGCCTTGATAAGACGCCACGACAATACACAACGCGGTCAGGAAACCTTTCCAGCCGCCGGCAAAGAAGCCGCCGTGCTCGGTCAGGTTGCTAAAGCCTATCGCCTGCCCATGGTTGCCAAAACCGAAAAAGATAACGCCAAGGCCAACGACGATCATCACAATGATGGTGGTGACTTTAATCATCGCAAACCAGAATTCTATTTCACCGTATAAACGCACCGCGGCCAGGTTCGCTAGCGCCACAAGCCCGACGGCAAAAATGGCCGGCAGCCACTGGGGCAGATCCGGGAACCAGTATTGAACATAAACGCCAATTGCCGTTATTTCGGAGATGCCGACCGCCATCCACATAAACCAGTACGACCACGCCGTAAGGTAACCGAAAAAGGGGCTCATATAGCGGTGCGCGTAGACGGCAAAAGAACCGGCTACAGGCTCAAGGAATAACATCTCCCCCATTGAACGCATAATGAAGAACACGAACAGGCCCGCAACAATGTACGCCAGCAATACCGACGGCCCGGCCCATTTTAGGGTACTGGCGGCGCCCATAAACAGGCCAACACCAATGGTCCCTCCCAGGGCGATAAGTTCGATGTGTCGAGCTTCCAGCCCGCGCTGCAGCTCTGCTTTTTTCTCTGCCATAAATCCTCTGTATTGTGTTTGCTTTTACTCCGGTTTTTACCGGTTATTGTGTTTGGTTGTTGCCAGGCTCAATAACAGGCCATGCAGCGTCGGCAAGAGATTTGCTGGCGCAACATCACTACGGCACTGCATCGAGTGGGCGCAATGGTTCCGTATTTTTTACAAAATTACAAATAACTGCGTAACAAACTGGCCTAAGTCTGGTGGGAAATTGCGCAGAGAAAGCAAAACGCGCCCGGATGAGCGCGTTGGAAGATTTATAGCTTGCCGGTCAAATGCCAGCGCTGATAGCGCAGCAGCCGCAGCTGCCGTTTAATGCGGGTCGGCTGTGAAAGCAGGCGATATAGCCACTCCAGGCCGAGATTTTGCCAGACCTTTGGCGCTCGCTTTACGCGCCCGGTAAAGACGTCATACGTGCCGCCAACGCCCATATAAAGCGCCTGAGGATGCACTTTTCGGCACGCCTGCATCAGGATCTCCTGGCGCGGAGATCCCATCGCCACCGTGACAATCGCGGCGCCGCTATCACGAATGCGCTCAAACAATGCCTGCCGCTGCTCGTCCGTAAAATATCCATCCTGACTGCCGACGATATTGACCTGCCAAAGCTGGCGTAATTTAGCCTCAGTCTGGGCCAGAACCTCGGGCTTTCCGCCGACCAAAAACACCGGAGTACCTTCCTGACCGGCCCGCTGCATCAAGGCCTCCCACAGATCGGCACCGGCTACGCGGTTCACTACGGCCTCTGGGTATTTTTTACGGATAGAGCGAACAACGCTGATTCCGTCGGCATATTTATATTCCGCCGCGGCAATAAGGCCACGGATTTGCTCATCATCTTCGGCCGTAAGGACTTTTTCGGCATTGATTGCCACTAACGTGCCCTGACGCAAGTTGCCCCCCGCATAGAGATAATCCAGCGCATGCTGCATATCTCGCCACCCCAGCAGGTTCAGGCCACGGATGTTATAGGAAGGGGCTTCAGTAGAGTTGTTCATGAATATCCTTGTCATGCATTTTGCGTGTCGGCAGCAGGAGCAGGCACGCGGCGCAGGCGCTGATGAATAAGCCCTGCGCTTTCAAAAAGCCAGTAAAGTAGTTTTGCCACGACCAGGCAGGCGCCAAAAATGACGAGGAAGAACACCACCCGTGAGACAAACGAGTCCAGCCCCTCGCGGGCCAGAACGATCATATTGAAAATCGCGCCAAAGCAGAACGCGTAGATTATCGCGGCTTTATAGCGGTTGCTTTCCCCGTTCGCCAGCTCATAGAGCCAGTCAAACCATTTGATAATCAGCCCGACGACAACCGCGCCCAGAGGAATAAACCACACGCCTCCCATCACCACCAGCGAGCCAATCAACGTTGGGGAAATCGCCAGTCCCGAATGGTTGTTCAGCACCTGCCAGGTGAAGTAGTTCGCGGTATTAAGCACCGTTCCCGGGCGATCTGGCCATACCCAGCTTGGGATGAAGACGTAGAAATCGCGAATAATCGGCGCCAGCCCCTGGAACTCGATCTTGTCGTAGTTTTGCAGCAGCAGGCCAAGGTTTTCCCACGGAGAGAACGTATCGCGAGTCAGATAAAGGAAGGTATAAAACGCCTCGTCCCCGCTGACGCTCAGGCCATAACGCTTCAGCGCCAGCCAGAACATCCCAACAATTCCCAGCACGCCAGCAGCAGCCAGCATCCAAAGCGTGATCCAGCCGCGAATAATGCCGATGAACAAGAAGATGGCAAAGGCGATGATGATATTAGCGCGCGTCCCGCCAACAATCATGTACGTCAGCAGGCCGAAGGCAACGGTGCTAACCAGGAAGAAGATCCAGGCCCGGCTGTCCTGACGCAGGAAGTACACCACCAGCATCGCTGGAATAAAGAAATAGAAGAAGCGCTTGAGCGCTACGCCTGACACTTCACTGGAGAAAATTTGGCTGTACGAATGCAGCTTAAACAGCAGGAAGCCATTATGGGCGAAGAAAATGCCGACGCTGACCAACGCCACCAGCACCAGCATCAGCCAGGTCAGGTGCGTCTCCACCCGGTTCATGGTAAACAACGGCCGCCGCGCTTTATGCTCAACCTTCGCCCTGAGCCGAGTTTTATAGGTCACATAATAAATGCCGTAGAAGCAGGCTGCCGCAAGCTGAGCCTGCAACAGCACGTCTGCCGGCACCACCGATACGCCAAAACGGAACACCAGGGTACAGGTAAACGGAAAGCCGAAGAAAAAGGTCAGCAGATAAAGCAGCGAAAAGAAGACGTTGAAGTTAAACCGCACGCGGCGAAACTCCTGATACGTCAGCAGCCCGATAAACCCGACCGACAGGAACCAGACGACAAATAACCCGCCAAATTGCGCCAGACTCATTTTTGCTCTCCTGCCGCGATGCTCAACGCGTGATGCCACCCATCGATATAGTTAGGGTTAAAGAAAGCGATGTTTTGTTTATCCAGTAAGCGTAGCTGGCGCTGAGCTTCCCGCACGGTCGCTTCATCAAGCACATCCCCGGTAAATAGTACCGGAACATGCTGCTCGACCATATCCTGCCAGAACGGATTTTTGCGGTTCAGCACGCAGGGGATCCCAGCCTGAATCAGCAGGCACAGCGTGCCAATACCCTGCTGGCGTTCAAAAATAAAATAGCCGAGATCGCACCGGCGCAGCAGTGCCAGGTATTCATTGAATTCAATTTTTTCCGTCAGTAGCTGGAGGTTTTCCGGGCTAAACAACGCGCGGCCGGCCTGTTGCACCTCAGCAATATAAGCTTCGTTATTCGCCGGATAGCCCATCGGCACGACAACGCGAACCGTGTCGCCAAACTGCTGGTGAATGGCCTTCAACGCATCAACATGCTGATTACTGCGATCGCCGGAATTCCCCACCAGCAACGTTAGCTTCTCGCTATGTTGTCGATCGGCCGCCATTGTATTGAGGCTCGGATCCATGCGGGTTGGGAAATACAACAGTTCACCCGGCACACGTGGATGACGCTGATGGAAATAGCTTAAATCCCCACGCGTAGCAAAAACGCGTCCCACGCGCCCCTGGGCAAACCGGCGCAGCCGGTAAAACAGACGGAACTTAATGCTGCGCGAAACCTCATACAGGTCCGCACCCCAGATATGCCAGTTCATCTGCTCAGGCTTCAGGCCACCGGTTAACAACGCAACCCAAAGGCTGCTGTTAAACTGTCCGTGGAAAAAGAAACGTTGCTGCCGGTTCGCTCGGGCTTTAGCCAGAACTTCAGCGGCAATAGCCTGCTTCGAAGGGCAAAGCGTGATCGACAGCGCCGGAAAAGCGGACAACAGGGATTGATCCCCGGACACCACGATAAATTCTCGGGCATGGGGAGTCGTGGCGGCCAGAACGTCGCTAAAGAAACGCAATACCGTCTGATTATGATGCGGGATATCAGATCCCAATACGTGAATCAGTGTTGTCATGCTCGTCTACGATAAATAAGGAAAACGCCACAGCAGAGCGCAAAATAAACAATATAGGTTGCCATGTAGGCCTGGGCCGCACCCAGCGCACCGTGGGCCGGGATCAGCCAGCGTGAGAAGCCGGTTAACAGGGCAAACTGACTGATTTCAGTCAAAATATAAAAACGCAGTGACGCCTTAGCGATGACCAGATAGCCAAACACGTAGGCACCCACTTTCAATACGTCGCCGACAAGCTGCCAGGCAAACAAATCGCGCATGGCGACGAACTTGGGTGAAAACAGCAGCCAGATAGCAAAATCGCGCAGCAGCCAAACCGTCAGGCTTGCCGCCGCCACCGCGGGCAGAACAAACTTTAACGAGCGCACGATTTCGCGCGTAATGGCACTTTTTTCCTTCAGGCGGGCAAGCGTGGGCAGCAGATAAACGCTAAAAGACGCCGTAATAAACTGCAAATAAGCATCTGAAATACTGCTTACCCCTTGCCAGATCCCGACTTCGTCCCAGCTGTAGTGCGCCGCCAGAAGGTTTCGCATCATCACGTAGGCCACGGGGAGCGTGACTGAGGTGATCAGCGCCATAATAGTAAACTTACCAAGATGGCTGGCCAGCAGTTTATCCCAGCTCGGCTTCATATAGCTCAGCGGAACGTGTTCACGCCTGACGAGCATGATGACCGCAGGGATAACGAGCAATGCAGGCACCAATGCCAGGCCTAACAGCGCCCCCTGGTAACCGCCAAAATGATAGCAGGCATAATAAGCCAGCACGCCGATGACGCTGCCGGTAATCAATGCAAGAGCGTTACCTGCGGCGTCACGAAAACCCTTCATGACGGCCAGCGACAGGTTTGCCCATGCAATCCCCATCTGGACCAATGCCACCAGGCGCACCAAATTCTGGTAATCAGCATGGCCGAATAGCCCGACGCTGATTGGCCGCGCGGCCAGGACAAAAATCACCGCCAGCAGCGAAGAAAAGCCCAGCACCATCGCCGAGGATGTGCCGAGCACCCGCTTCAGCTGTTCCGGGTTGTCATGATGCTCCGCAACGTATTTGGTGACGCCGTTAAATATACCCGCCCCGGCAAGCACGCCCAGCACGGTAATCATTTGGCGGAAGTTACCGGCCAGCCCCACGCCAGAAGGGCCAAAAGCAACGGCCAGCATTTTGACTACCAGTAAACCGGCACCAATTTTTACCAGCGTGGACCCTGCGGTCCACACTGAAGCTTTAGCTAACGACATATCAGGCGAAGTAGCTTTGCAGCGTATTGATGACGGTGCGTTGGTTCACCGGCGACAGGTTATAGAACAGCGGCAGACGCAGCAGACGCTCGCTTTCGCGGGTCGTGAAGCGGTCTTCCCCGTAGAAGCGACCAAACTTCTCACCCGCCGGGCAGGCATGCAGCGGAATATAGTGGAACACCGCCATGATCTCCGCCTCTTTCAGGTATGAAATCAGCGCGCTGCGGTCTTCAATATCGCGCAGTTTGATGTAAAACATATGGGCGTTCTGCACGCAGTTTTCAGGGATAGCCGGCAGCTCTATGCGCCCGGCTTTTGCCAACGGTGCAAGGGCATCATGATAGGTTTGCCACAGCTTCAGGCGCTGCTGGTTAATCTTCTCTGCCGCCTCAAGCTGTGCCCAAAGATAAGCGGCCTGCAAATCTGCCATCAGGTAGCTTGAACCGATATCACGCCAGGTATACTTATCCACCTGCCCACGGAAGAATTGGCTGCGGTTGGTGCCTTTTTCACGAACGATTTCCGCACGCTCAATCAGCGCAGGATCGTTAACCAGCGTCGCGCCACCCTCACCGCCCGCGGTGTAGTTTTTTGTTTCATGAAAACTAAAACAACCGATGTGCCCAATAGAACCTAACGCACGGCCTTTATAAGTGGACATCACACCCTGCGCGGCATCTTCCACCACGAAAAGGTTATGTTTTTTCGCGATAGCCATAATGACGTCCATTTCACAGGCTACGCCCGCGTAATGCACCGGCACGATGGCGCGTGTTTTTTCGGTGATAGCCGCTTCAATTTTGGTTTCGTCGATGTTCATGGTGTCAGGACGCACGTCCACAAACACAATGACCGCCCCCCGAAGCACGAAAGCATTAGCCGTCGAAACAAAGGTGTAGCTCGGCATAATCACTTCATCGCCAGGCTTGATATCCAGCAGGATAGCGGCCATTTCCAGCGACGCGGTACAGGACGGCGTGAGCAGAACTTTCTTGCTGCCAAAACGCTGTTCCATCCACTGCTGGCAGCGGCGGGTGAAACCACCGTCTCCGCACAGTTTGCCGCTGCCCATGGCAGCCTGCATGTATTCGAGTTCTGTACCGACGACCGGCGGAGCGTTAAATGGGATCATTTTTTCACCTGTATAACCAGAAGGCGGTGCTTTCTATCGTGGCACCGCTTTTAATATAGCGACGCAGCGCGGCGGTATTGCTCACCTGAGTCGCTACACGCAGGGTTTGCAAGCCACGCTGTATACACCAGTCTTGTGCCGCAGCCATCAGTTCTTCACCCACGCCTCGCCCTGCAAGCAGGCCAATTCGGGCCTCGACGTCATTGAGCTGCCGCAGGGTCACAAAGCCCTGATTCTCGCCGCAACGTTTGAGCAGCAGGCACTGATGATCAAAGGTGCCGAGCACGGCATTTTCAATCCACTGGGCGTAGAAACGGCCACTGTCGCCGTCCTTGTACCACGGTGTGCGAAAACGACTTTGCGTAAAGACCTGCGAGGCCGCCAGGCGAAGCGCGGGAATATCTTCGGGCTGCGCGATATCGACAGAAATAACTGCATTTTGCGTGCCAGTAGTAAGCGCCAGGTCAACTTCGCCTTCAACAAGCTGGAAACCAAATCGCTGAAGGCCATCCAGCCAGTCGGTACGATGCGTTGGAATTTTGGCCTGGACCCTGGACCAGTCACGTAGCTGTTCTTCCCGCAGCGCAGGAGCGTCTTCAGAAAAACGGACCGCGCTGCTGTTCACCTCAAAGAAGCGGTTTTCCCAGTCCAGCGGAGCCAGGGTTGCCTTAATCAGGCTCATCGCCGCTTACCGCCAAACGCCTTTGGTGTCGATAATCCACGGCTGACGTACGTTCTCAGCAGGAATAGCTTTAAACTCTTTATGATCGACCAGCATGACCAGCACGTCGGCCTTCTCAAGCGCGGCATCCACCGAAGTGAGTTCGCAGCGATCGGCCAGTTTCGTCGGCAGCGAGTGAATGTTCGGTTCGACGACTAGCGTTTTACCGCTATGCCATTCGGCCAGCAGTTCAGCAATTTCCATTGCCGGGCTTTCGCGTAAGTCGTCGATATTGGGCTTAAAGGCGAGGCCAAAGCAGGCAATCGTTAATTCACTGGCACGGCGGCCTGTTTCAGAAAGGCAGTCGGCAATTGCGGCTTTAACCTGGCTAATCACCCACAACGGCTTGCCGTCATTGACCTCACGAGCGGTGCGAATAAGGCGAGCTTGTTCAGGGTTCTGCGAAACGATAAACCATGGGTCTACCGCGATGCAGTGCCCTCCGACGCCCGGCCCCGGCTGCAGAACATTTACGCGAGGATGGCGATTGGCGAGACGAATCAGTTCCCAGACATTGATCCCCTGATCGGCACAGATCAGCGATAATTCATTGGCGAACGCGATGTTAACGTCGCGGAAGCTGTTTTCCGTCAGCTTGCACATTTCGGCGGTGCGGGCGTTGGTGATAACGCATTCCCCTTCAAGAAAAATGCTGTAAAGCTCGCTGGCACGTGTGGAACAGACAGGCGTCATGCCGCCAACAACGCGATCGTTTTTAATCAGCTCAACCATGACCTGACCCGGTAAAACTCGCTCAGGGCAATAGGCGATATTGATATCCGCCTGTTCTCCCACCTGGTGAGGGAAGCTCAAATCCGGGCGCAGGGCAGCCAGCCACTCGGCCATTTGCTCGGTCGCGCCAACGGGAGAGGTCGACTCCAGCACCACCAGGGCGCCTTTTTTGAGCACCGGGGCAATGGACTCTGCGGCAGCTTTCACATAAACCATGTCCGGTTCATGATCGCCTTTAAAAGGAGTTGGTACGGCAATCAGATAAGCATCAGCCTCAACGGGCTGTACGGTAGCGCTCAGAAATCCATCCTCAACGGCGGATTTCACCACTTTATCTAAATCAGGTTCGACAATGTGAATTTCACCACGATTAATGGTGTCCACCGCCCGCTGATTAATATCCACACCGATGACTTTCCGTTGACGGGAAGCAAATGCGGCAGCGGTTGGTAAGCCGATATAGCCAAGGCCAATGACGGAGATGGTGGAAAAATTCATAATTTCACCTGATTTTGTTTTAAGGCATTCAAAATTCGGCTGCAAGCCTCGCCGTCACCGTAAGGGTTATGGGCGCGGCTCATCGCATTATATTCTTGCTCATCACGGAGCAGTCGGGTGACTTCTGCCACAATTTTCTCTTCATCCGTCCCCACCAGGCGCACGGTCCCTGCAGCAACGGCTTCAGGACGCTCGGTAGTTTCACGCATCACCAAAACGGGCTTACCAAGGGAAGGGGCCTCTTCCTGGATTCCGCCGGAATCAGTCAGGATAAGCCAGGCATGATTCATGAGATAAACGAACGGCAGATATTCCTGCGGCTCAATCAGAATCACGTTATCGACATGCCCCAGAATACGTCTGACTGGCTCACTGACGTTTGGATTCAGATGAACCGGATACACTATCTGCACATCGCTGTTTTGGCTGGCGATTTTTGCCAGTGCATGGCAAATACGTTCGAAACCATCGCCAAAGCTTTCCCGGCGGTGGCCGGTGACCAGAATCATTTTTTTACTGGCATCAAGGAAGGGGTGGCGGGCCTCAATATCCTGACGCACAGAATCCTGAGCCAGGACGCGATCGCGTACGGAGATCAACGCGTCGATAACGGTATTGCCGGTGACGAAGATTTTTTGCTCGCTGATGTTTTCTTTTAGTAGATTCTGGCGCGAGTTTTCCGTTGGCGCGAAATGCCAGGAAGCAAGGTGTCCGGTTAAGGTACGGTTTGCTTCCTCCGGCCATGGAGAATAAAGATCGCCGGTGCGTAAGCCCGCCTCAACGTGGCCGACGGGGATCCGCTGGTAGAAAGCGGCAAGGCTGGCCGCAACGGTTGTGGTGGTATCGCCATGGACCAGAACGACATCCGGCTTAAAGGATTCCAGCACGGGCTTAAGCCCTTCCAGAATGCGGCAGGTAATTTCCGTCAAGCCCTGCCCCGGTTTCATAATATTTAAGTCGTAGTCTGGCGTAATGGAAAAGAGGTGTAATACCTGATCCAGCATCTCGCGATGCTGTGCCGTTACACATACTTTCGCGTCAAAAAACGCGTCTTTTGCCAACGCATCCACCAACGGGGCCATTTTTATAGCCTCCGGGCGCGTGCCAAAAACTGTTAATACTTTCACGGTGATTCTCTTATATTGAATTAGGTGGAGGCATTCCATCGCTCCTCCACCAGTAAAGGGCTTACGCGGCCTTTGGACGGCGAGCTAAGGCTACGCCAGCACCGATAAGCGCCCCAACCGCACCCCACATAATCAGCAAGAATGCACGACGAGGACTGTCACGCTTAACCGGCTCTTCTGGCGTGCGTAAATAGCGATAAGTTTGGAAACGAGTGTCGACCGTCGGCCCAACGTTTAACGTGTTTAACATCGCCCGATTCTGATCGTAGTCGATATCAAAATCAGGGCCGACGGCCTGAAGGCTTTCCAGCCTCGCCTGTAACATAGGGCGGCCCAGCATAAACATTTCTGAATCAGGAAGCTCTTCAGCGGGAACATTCGTTTCACTGCGGGTAATGTTTTGCTGTTGAGCTATTTTCAGCGCCTGCTCAACGCTTTTTATTTTGCGATCGTAAATGGACTGCGCAACGGCTTCCTGCCTTTTTACCTGTGCTTTCAGCTGGATGGTGCGTGCCGCCCAGGCGCCCGTGAGTTCTTCATTAAGATGGCTGGCCGCACGCTGGCTCGCAAAAGCCACGTATTGACGCAGAAGGTTATTGGCGTCCGCGGCGGTTTCAGCAACCAGCTTAACGCTATCGCTGATATTGCGAGCGCTGTCGCCAGAGGTGTACTGGATGTTATCGACAATTTCATCCAACAGCGCGGCATCGACTTTACTGTTCCCCACCTGACGCTGCTTGTAGTAATCCGTCTGTAGCCAAAAATCCCTGCGGGTGTCATAGGCCGAGAGCTGTACGATGAACTCTTTATAGGCTTCGTCCATCACCGAAGGCTGATCGGCCGTCGCCATATTGGATTTAACATCGAGGTTGCGCAGGAACTGCTGCTGGGAATAGTAGCCCCCCAACATATTGACCGTTGGGCGGTCAGTGATCGCCGTTGAACTCCACTCTTGTTTCGCTAAAAATGTATAAATCAGCGCAATAAGGGCAAATACAAAGGCAATTCCGATAATCCAGAATTTGCCCTGCCACAGCGTGCGAAACAAACCACGAATATCCAGCTCGTTTTCTACTGCCGGGTAACTGCCTGGCACGTTGTCTTTCATCGCTTCCCCAATTCAAGTCAGACTAGATGTTTACGTTGTTGTTTCTGCGAATGCGACGTTTATGGCGTCTGATAAAGCGAGCGACTTTCCAGGCTCGTTTAATACAAAAATCGTATAGTACAAATGCAAGCAAGAACAATGCCAACATTACCCACTCAGGGATAAAGTGCAGATATTCAGCGGCAACGCCAACGGCAGCAAGCAGCGCTGCGGCAAGCGTAATCAGGACAAAGGCCTGCCGTGAAGTAAAACCAGCCCGCATGATCAAATGATGAATGTGCTGGCGGTCTGGAGAGAATGGACTCATACCCTTACGTAAACGACGATACATAATTGCAATCATATCCATCAGGGGAATCGCAATGATCCATAGCGCAGTCACTGGGCTTATTGGGTGTGTTTGTCCCTGAGTCGTCTCCAGCAGGATCCAGATAATCGTAAAACCGATTAACGTACTGCCGGCATCCCCCATAAAGACTTTATAGCGGCGTCCAAGCACACCCAGGTTAAGAAGGATGTATGGCAAGATGGCAACGATCATCGCAAAACACCACATCGCGAGACTGTACTGACCATCAAAGAATAGAATAATACCAATCGCAGCAAACGAAACGGATGAGAGTCCCCCCAGCAGACCATCAATCCCATCAACCATATTGAATGCGTTGATCGCCGCCCACACGGCAAACAGCGTCAGGAAATAGCCAAAGGGGCCTAGTACCAGTTCCCATGAACCAAATATATAGCCCAAACTACTAAGATGCAGATTGCCATAGAACATCATTACGATGCCAATAAGTGCCTGTATTGACGCTCGAATCTTCACTCTTACATCAAAACGGTCATCAAGTGCACCGATCAGAACAAGCACGCCCGCGCAGGTTAAATAAAGCCAGCCGTGTGGGATGTAGTACTTTCCGAGGATGAAAGAAAAGCAAATACCAGCGTAAACAGAGATCCCACCAACCAGGGGAATCAACCCTTGGTGACGTTTACGGAAATTCGGTTTATCAACAAGGCCGATTCTCTTCGCTACCTTACGAGCAATGAATAGAAAGGCGGTAGTAAAGATGAAAATTAGTAGTAAGTCAGTTCCGGCGGTGACTAAATTCACAGTGAAAGGTCTCTGCAAGATTTATGGGCAAAGTCAGCATAGTAGAAATATGCAACTGTCCCGAAGAGATTAAACATAATTCCTCCCTGAACAAACTGTTAGCGATGGACTGCTTCCATGGCAAAAGGAATTTTGAAAAGATAACGATAGCGAATACATTCATCGTATGTATATCGTATCTAGCAGAAAAGAAAAACGCCACGACTAAGCGTGGCGTTCCCCGAGTTTTTGTTGCTTACGAGCGCTTCATCATGTCGAAGAAGTCATCGTTGGTTTTAGTCATCGCCAACTTGTTGATGAGGAATTCCATGGCATCAATTTCGCCCATCGGGTGAATGATTTTGCGCAGGATCCACATTTTCTGCAGCTCTTCCTGGGTAGTAAGCAGCTCTTCTTTACGGGTACCGGAACGATTGTAGTCGATTGCCGGGAAGACGCGTTTTTCCGCGATCTTACGGGACAGGTGCAGTTCCATGTTACCGGTGCCTTTAAACTCTTCGTAGATAACTTCATCCATTTTAGAGCCGGTATCGATAAGCGCGGTGGCGATAATGGTCAGGCTACCGCCTTCTTCCACGTTACGTGCAGCACCGAAGAAGCGTTTTGGACGGTGCAGGGCGTTTGCGTCCACACCACCGGTCAGTACTTTACCGGAAGCCGGTACTACGGTGTTGTAGGCACGCGCCAGACGAGTGATGGAGTCGAGCAGGATGATAACGTCTTTCTTGTGCTCAACCAGACGTTTCGCCTTCTCAATAACCATTTCGGCGACCTGCACGTGGCGGGAAGCTGGCTCGTCAAAGGTAGAGGCAACCACTTCACCCTTAACCAGACGCTGCATCTCGGTCACTTCTTCCGGACGTTCGTCGATCAGCAGTACCATCAGTACGCAATCAGGGTGGTTGTAGGCGATGCTCTGAGCGATGTTCTGCAACAGCATGGTTTTACCGGCTTTTGGCGGTGCCACGATAAGGCCACGCTGACCACGGCCGATTGGCGATGCCAGATCGAGTACGCGAGCGGTTAAATCTTCGGTAGAACCGTTACCGCGCTCCATACGCAGACGAGAGTTTGCGTGTAGCGGGGTTAAGTTTTCGAACAGGATCTTGCTACGGGCGTTTTCCGGCTTGTCGTAGTTAACTTCGTTAACCTTCAGCAGCGCAAAGTAGCGTTCGCCTTCTTTCGGCGGACGAATCTTACCGGAGATGGTATCCCCTGTGCGAAGGTTGAAACGGCGGATTTGGCTGGGAGAAACGTAGATGTCATCGGGACCGGCGAGGTAGGAGCTGTCTGCAGAGCGGAGGAAACCAAATCCATCCTGCAGTATCTCCAGCACACCGTCACCAAAGATATCTTCGCCACTCTTAGCGTGTTGCTTCAGGATGGAGAAAATGATGTCCTGCTTGCGCATGCGGGCTTGGTTTTCCAGCCCCATATTTTCGCCGAGAGTAATCAGCTCAGAAACCGGCGTATTCTTTAATTCGGTAAGATTCATAATGGTGGGTTCTTAAACTCGGGGGAAATCTCGAACTTAGTTTCGTGAATGGTATGGCAGGGTCATCCGTGCCTGTTTAATGGCTACCACACATGTCCGATCGCTGCCTGGTCATAGGAAATACGCAGAACTGAAACGACAAGACGGAATGGGTGATAAGCCCGAATTCGGTTATGCGTCCGTTGTGATTGCTGTAAAAGAGAGTGTATTTGACAGCGAACGGGAAGCATTAAGGTAATACAAAGATTCAAACTTAAGGGCAAGTTCAAAGCGAAGTCATAGGTAACTTAGCATGTGTGATGCCGGGCGTCCAGCAGCTCGCAAAAAAATGCAAGTGTGGCACGCGCCGGCTGAGATTCCATTATGCCAGATTAGCGTCGAGAAACTCTTTTAACTGACCTTTAGACAGCGCACCCACTTTGGTCGCCGCGACTTCGCCGTTTTTGAACAGCAGCAGGGTTGGGATACCGCGGATGCCGTATTTAGGCGCAGTGCCCGGGTTCTGGTCGATGTTCAGCTTAGCTACGGTGATTTTGCCCTGATATTCATCAGCGATCTCGTCAAGAATCGGGGCGATCATTTTGCATGGACCACACCATTCTGCCCAGAAATCAACCAGAATCAACCCTTCAGCTTTAAGCACGTCCGTGTCGAAACTGCCGTCAGTCAGGTGAATAATTTTATCGCTCATGTTCTACTCCGCAGGATTGTGTCTACCTTGTTGGTGTAGCATTAACCAACTTGGGGTGACTTTATTTCACCCGGTTTATTTCAACGGATGTGCTTTCGTAAAGCAATAGTAAACTGATATTCTACCACACTATGAGCAAAACACATTTGACCGAAAAGAAGTTTTCCGACTTCGCCCTGCACCCTAAGGTGATTGAAGCCCTTGAAAATAAAGGGTTCCATAACTGCACCCCAATTCAGGCACTGGCACTTCCGCTGACTCTGGCGAATCGTGACGTTGCAGGGCAGGCGCAAACCGGTACAGGCAAAACGATGGCGTTTCTGACGTCCACGTTCCATTATTTACTTTCTCACCCGGTTCCTGAGAACCGCCAGGTGAATCAGCCGCGCGCTTTGATTATGGCGCCAACCCGCGAGTTAGCGGTACAGATTCACTCGGATGCAGAACCGCTAGCGCAGGCAACAGGCCTGAAGCTTGGCCTTGCCTACGGCGGCGACGGCTATGATAAACAGCTGAAAGTGCTGGAAAGCGGCGTAGATATTTTGATTGGCACCACCGGTCGTTTGATCGATTACGCCAAACAAAACCACATTAACTTAGGTGCCATTCAGGTTGTGGTACTGGATGAAGCCGACCGCATGTACGACCTCGGCTTCATTAAAGACATTCGCTGGCTGTTCCGCCGCATGCCGCCGGTCACCCAACGTCTGAACATGCTGTTCTCTGCGACCCTTTCCTACCGCGTGCGTGAGCTTGCTTTCGAGCAGATGAACAATGCGGAATATGTAGAAGTTGAACCGGAACAGAGAACCGGCCACCGTATTAAAGAAGAGCTTTTCTACCCTTCTAACGAAGAGAAAATGCGTCTGCTGCAAACGCTTATCGAAGAAGAATGGCCAGACCGCGCCATCATCTTCGCAAACACCAAACACCGCTGTGAAGATATTTGGGGTCATCTGGCCGCTGACGGTCATCGCGTTGGGCTGTTAACGGGTGATGTCGCACAGAAGAAACGCCTGCGTATCCTGGAAGAGTTTACCCGTGGCGATCTGGATATTCTGGTTGCAACCGACGTTGCTGCTCGCGGCCTGCATATTCCGGCTGTAACCCACGTCTTTAACTACGATCTGCCTGACGATTGCGAAGATTACGTTCACCGTATTGGCCGTACAGGCCGTGCCGGGGCAAGCGGTCACTCGATCAGCCTCGCCTGTGAAGATTACGCGCTGAACTTATCGGCGATTGAAACCTATATTGGCCACTCAATTCCGGTGAGCAAATATAACCCTGAAGCATTGTTAAATGAGTTCCCACCGCCAAAACGCCTGACCCGTAGCCGCCCAGGCAACGGTCCACGCCGCGGTGGTGCTCCTCGTGGTAATCGTCGTCGCGCAGGTTAAAAATCTATGCTTAGCACCACCTCACTCTATGCAGCAATTGATCTCGGTTCTAACAGTTTTCATATGTTGGTTGTGCGTGAGGTGGCGGGAAGCATACAGACCCTAACCCGCATTAAGCGAAAAGTTCGCCTCGCTGCTGGCCTAAACAGCGAGAGCGTACTCTCCCCGGAAGCAATGGAGCGCGGCTGGCAATGCCTGCGCTTATTTGCTGAACGCCTTCAGGATATTCCTCAGAACCAAATTCGTGTTGTGGCTACAGCCACGCTGCGCCTCGCCGTCAATGCCGATGTTTTTCTGCAAAAAGCCCAGCAAATCCTCGGCTGCCCGGTGCAGGTTATTCGCGGTGAAGAAGAAGCCCGCCTGATTTATCAGGGCGTCGCCCACACAACCGGCGGAGACGATCGACGTCTGGTGGTGGATATTGGGGGGGCGAGTACCGAGCTGGTGACCGGCACCGGCGCACAAACCACCTCATTATTCAGCCTTTCAATGGGTTGCGTCACCTGGCTGGAGCGTTTCTTCAGCGACAGAAATCTCGCTCAGGAAAACTTTGCTGCGGCAGAGGCTGCAGCAGCAGAAGTCCTCAGCCCGGTGATTAACGAGCTGAAAAGCCACGGCTGGAAAATCTGTGTCGGTGCTTCGGGTACCGTGCAGGCGCTGCAGGAAATCATGATGGCGCAGGGGATGGACGAACGTATCACCCTCGCAAAACTCCAGCAGCTAAAACAGCGCGCTATTCAGTGTGGCCGCCTGGAAGAGCTGGAAATTGAAGGCCTCACGCTGGAACGTGCGCTGGTTTTCCCAAGCGGTCTTGCCATTCTAATCGCCATATTCGAACAGCTCGGCATTGAATGTATGACGCTTGCCGGCGGTGCGCTGCGTGAGGGATTGGTCTACGGCATGTTGCATCTTGCGGTTGACCAGGAGATTCGCCAGAGGACGCTGCGCAACGTTCAGCGCCGCTTTATGGTGGACACCAGCCAGGCCGCTCGCGTGGAACAACTGGCACAGAATTTTGCAACACAAATAGCGGAGCCGTGGGGGCTTGATCCGCTTAGCCAGCAGATGCTGGCGAGCAGCGCACTGCTGCATGAAATTGGGTTGAGCATTGACTTCAAGCATGCGCCGCAGCATGCGGCCTATCTGGTAAAAAATCTGGATTTGCCGGGCTACACGCCAGCGCAGAAAAAGTTGCTGGCAACGCTGCTGCTCAACCAGACCAACCCTGTCGACCTCTCTTCCCTGCACCAGCAAAACGCGGTGCCGCCGCGTGTGGCAGAAAGGCTTTGCCGCCTGTTACGCCTGGCAATTATTTTTGCAAACCGCCGCCGGGACGACATTCTTCCCGTGATTAAGCTGCAGGCGGACGGTGAAACTCTGCATCTGGAATTACCGGAGACCTGGCTGGCCTGCCACCCGCTAGGTGCCGAGCTGCTGGAACAGGAAAAACTCTGGCAGAGTTACGTTCACTGGCCGCTCAGCGTCAACTGAACTAGTTTTTACGTGCTTTTGCCAGCATTTCGCGGATGTTGGCTACATTACTCTGCCCTTTTTGCATCCGCTCTTCGGCAGAAACCACCTTCCGTTCGGTTTCCCAGCTTAAATCATCCTGCGGCAACTCCAGCAGGAACCGGCTAGGTTCAGGCCGCACCAGCTCGCCGTACTGACGACGCTCCCGGCAAAGCGTGAACGTCAGCTCTTTCTGAGCTCGGGTGATCCCTACATACGCCAGACGGCGTTCTTCATCCACGTTATCTTCGTCGATGCTGCTTTGGTGTGGCAGGATCCCTTCTTCCATGCCGACGAGGTAGACATAAGGGAACTCCAGCCCCTTAGAAGCATGCAGGGTCATCAGCTGAACCTGATCGGCCTCTTCCTCGCTTTCCCCGCGCTCCATCATGTCGCGCAGCGTAAAGCGCGTCACCACCTGCGTTAAGGTCATCGGCTCATCCAGATCGCTGCCTTCAAGCATTTCCGTCATCCAGCTAAAGAGCTGATTAACGTTTTTCATGCGCATTTCCGCAGCTTTCGGGCTGGGTGACGTTTCGTAAAGCCAGCTTTCATAGTCGATGCCGTGGATAAGGTCACGCACCGCAGCCACCGGCTCACGTTCAGCAAGCGTTGCTACGTCCCGCAGCCAGTGGGTAAAACGCTGCAGTGAGTCAAGGCCGCGCCCGCTAAGCGTCTGGCTTAGCCCCATATCGAAGCTGGCGGTAAACAAACCTTTATTGCGCTGCATCGCCCACTCGCCAAGCTTTTGCAGCGTTGCCGGGCCAATCTCGCGCTTGGGCGTGTTCACTATGCGCAGAAAGGCACTGTCGTCATCCGGATTCGTCAACACGCGCAGGTAGGCAAGCAGATCTTTGATTTCCGGGCGGGAGAAGAAAGATGTGCCGCCGGAGATACGATACGGGATGCGGTTTTGCATCAGCATCTTTTCGAACACTCGCGACTGGTGGTTACCGCGATACAGAATGGCGTAATCTTTGTAGTTGGTTTTATTGATAAAGTGGTGAGCAATAAGCTCCCCGGTGACGCGTTCGGCCTCATGCTCTTCATGATTCGCCGTAACCACTTTTAATTCCGCACCGTGCTCCAGCTCGGAGAAAAGACGTTTCTCAAAAACGTGCGGGTTGTTGGCAATCAGAATGTTTGCCGCATTCAAAATACGACGGGATGAGCGGTAGTTCTGCTCGAGCTTAATCACCTGCAGCGCCGGAAAATCTTTGCTCAGCAGCACCAGATTCTGCGGATTCGCCCCACGCCAGGAATAGATAGACTGGTCATCGTCGCCTACAACGGTAAAACGCGCCCGCGCACCAACAAGCAGTTTCACCAGTTCGTACTGGCTGGTGTTGGTATCCTGGTATTCATCCACCAGCAGATAGCGGATACGGTTTTGCCAGCGTTCGCGAACCTCAGCATTGCGCTGCAGCAGGAGCGTTGGCAGCAAAATAAGATCGTCAAAGTCCAGTACATTACAGGACTTAAGGTGCGTATCGTAAAGGCCATAGCAATGAGCAAAAATACGATCCCGCTCGCCCTTCGCCTGCGCGGCGGCCTGAGCCGGAGACAGCAAACCGTTCTTCCAGTTAGAAATCGTCGAAATCAGCTGCTGGAGAAGCACTTTGTCGTTTTCCAGCAGCCCCTCGGTTAGCTCTTTTAACAACGCGGTCTGATCGGTATCGTCGAACAGCGAAAAATTAGATTTCATCCCTAGCGCCGCGTACTCGCGCTTGATGATTTCCAGCCCCAGCGTGTGGAATGTAGAAATCATCAGCCCACGCGCTTCTTTACGTCCCAGCGTTTGCGAGACGCGCTCTTTCATTTCGCGGGCGGCCTTATTGGTAAAAGTTACCGCCGCAATCTGGCGCGCCTGATAGCCACTTTCGCGGATCAGATGTGCAATTTTATTGGTGATTACGCGCGTTTTACCCGAACCAGCCCCGGCCAATACCAGGCAGGGTCCGGTGACAAATTCGACGGCTTGTTGTTGGCCAGGGTTTAAACGCATATGGTCACTCAATGAAAGTCAGGAGGGGACAAAAACAGCGTGGTAGTATAGCGAGCGTAATCAACATGACTCAAGGCACTATCATGGCAAAAACCGCAGCAGCACTGCATATCCTTGTAAAGGAAGAAAAACTGGCTCTGGACCTTCTGGAGCAGCTGAAAAACGGCGGCGACTTCGAGAAACTGGCGAAGAAGCACTCTACCTGCCCGTCCGGCAAAAAAGGCGGCCACTTAGGTGAATTCCGCCAGGGCCAGATGGTTCCTGCATTTGATAAAGTGGTGTTCTCCTGCCCGCTGCTGGAGCCTTACGGCCCGCTGCATACCCAGTTCGGCTACCACATCATCAAAGTGCTGTACCGCAACTGAGTTTAAGGCCGGGTTCCCGGCCTTTTCTTTACTCTTTATTTCGTCGACTGCAAAGTTTGCTGAGCTTCATGCTTCAGCAAATGCGTGCCGACCGCCATCTGGAACACTTTAAAAATAATGCCGTTCACGAAGGTGGTTAGCGTGAGGGTAACAAACGCCGTCATTATCCAGTCAATCACCGGCATCCCGCTGTGCAGCAAATACGGGCGGTAAATCAGCATACCGGCAAACACCACCCAGTGGCTCAGGCAATAGAAGCATTGGAAGAGATGGCCCAGCATCGCGTTCTTTTTCACCGTCCAGCGGCGTAAACCGGCAAACAGTTCCGTTTGCGTGATGGTCATCGAAATGCTGGCGGCGGCCAGCGCGATCATCAGACAGACCGGCAGGTCGGTAGTTAAAGTAGAAATCATGCCTCGTGCCCCTTTTCGTTGAAATAGCTAATAAATTCGCTGCCTATATCCTGCAACGTCAGGCCCTTAAAGCGTGCCAGCACCAGCTCTTCGGCCGCAGCAAAGGTATCGGACATCACTCGGTTTACCCCCTGCTCCACCAGGCACTGCGGGTTTTCATTGCGATTACCTAGCGCAAACAGGCCGGGTGAACCCAACGCCAGATAGATATCCAGCAACGTAACCTCGCTGGCAGGACAGCAAAGCTTCCAGCCGCCGTGATGCCCTTTGGTCGAGCAGACGATTTTGTTCTCGCGCAGGCCGGCAAGCACTTTACGAATAAACGCCGGATTACCGTCAATAAAAGCGGCCATTTGTTCCGAGGTTAGCGGTTTTTCCATCTGCTCCAGGTGAAGCAGGATGTGCAGCGTGGCTGAGAAGGAGTTATTTGTTTTCATGTAACTTACAATATTACATAAAAAGAAAAACGGCAAGACGACGGGCACAAAAAAAGGCGCCTGAGCGCCTTTTTCGTATTGCTAAATAATTAGCCAGCAACAGCAATGCGTTTCATATCAGTCATATAGCCACGCAGTTTCTTGCCCACTTTTTCAATTTCATGATGACGAATCGCTTCGTTAACGTCACGCAGCTGGGCATTGTCTACCGCGGCTGCCGGGATCTCTTTACCCAGGTCGCCCGGTTGCAGAGTGGTCATGAACTCTTTCAGCAGCGGAACGGCGGCATACGAGAACAGGTAGTTACCGTATTCGGCGGTATCAGAGATAACCACGTTCATTTCGTACAGGCGCTTACGTGCAATGGTGTTAGCAATCAGCGGCAGCTCGTGCAGGGACTCGTAGTATGCAGACTCTTCGATGATGCCGGCATCAACCATGGTTTCGAAGGCCAGCTCAACGCCCGCTTTCACCATCGCGATCATCAGCACGCCTTTATCGAAGTACTCCTGCTCGGAGATCTTGCCTTCAAACTGCGGTGCGGTTTCGAAAGCAGTCTGGCCGGTCTCTTCGCGCCAGGTATGCAGTTTCTTATCATCATTCGCCCAGTCAGCCATCATGCCGGAAGAGAATTCACCGGAGATGATGTCATCCATATGCTTCTGGAACAGTGGAGCCATGATGGTTTTCAGCTGCTCGGACAGCGTGTAAGCACGGATTTTTGCCGGGTTGGACAGGCGATCCATCATCAGCGTAATACCGCCCTGCTTCAGCGCTTCGGTGATAGTTTCCCAGCCGAACTGAATCAGTTTCTCAGCATATGCAGCATCGGTACCTTCCGCCACCAGCTTGTCGAAGCACAGCAGAGAACCCGCCTGCAGCATACCGCACAGGATAGTCTGCTCGCCCATCAGGTCAGATTTCACTTCAGCAACGAAGGAAGACTCCAGCACGCCCGCACGGTGGCCGCCGGTTGCCGCAGCCCAGGCTTTGGCGATTGCCATGCCTTCGCCTTTTGGATCGTTTTCAGGGTGAACGGCGATAAGGGTCGGCACGCCGAAACCACGCTTATATTCTTCACGCACTTCGGTGCCCGGACACTTCGGTGCAACCATCACAACGGTGATATCTTTACGGATAGTTTCACCCACTTCTACCACGTTAAAACCGTGGGAGTAGCCCAGCGCTGCGCCGTCTTTCATCATCGGCTGTACGGCCTGAACAACGGATGAGTGCTGTTTGTCTGGCGTCAGGTTCACAACCAGGTCTGCCTGAGGGATCAGCTCTTCATAGGTGCCGACTTTGAAGCCGTTTTCGGTAGCTTTACGCCAGGAAGCACGCTTCTCAGCGATAGCTTCAGCACGCAGGGCGTAGGAAACATCCAGCCCGGAGTCACGCATGTTCAGGCCCTGGTTAAGGCCCTGAGCGCCGCAGCCGACGATGACGACTTTTTTACCTTTGAGGTAGCTTGCTTCATCGGCGAATTCTTCGCGCCCCATGAAGCGACATTTACCCAACTGCGCTAACTGCTGACGCAGGTTCAAAGTGTTGAAATAATTAGCCATCGTAGAACTCCGTATGTGTCGTGTTGTGCTTATTGTAAGGGCTCTGCAGCCGTGTCGTGCTGCGAAGAATGAACCCACTATATGACAGGAAATGCGTTGCTGAAATTGATATATTAACAACGTCGCGTTGCAATTATTGCAATGCAAAAACGAGGCCTGATGACCATGGATTTACGCGATCTGAAAACCTTTCTGCACCTGGCCGAAAGCCGCCATTTCGGGCGTAGCGCGCGAGCCATGCACGTCAGCCCTTCCACGCTTTCGCGCCAGATCCAGCGGCTTGAAGACGACCTTGGGCAGCCTCTTTTTTTACGTGATAACCGCACCGTAACGCTGACAGAAGCGGGCGAGCAACTCCGCCAGTTTGCCCAGCACACGTTGCTGCAATATCAGCAGATGCGCCACACGCTCGGCCAGCAGGGCCCTTCCCTGAGCGGAGAGCTGCATCTTTTCTGCTCGGTGACCGCCGCCTACAGTCATCTGCCGCCCATTCTTGACCGCTTCCGGGCCGAACATCCCTCCGTTGAAATTAAGCTGACCACGGGTGACGCCGCGGATGCGGTAGAAAAGGTCGACTCCAACGAAGCCGATCTCGCGATTGCCGGAAAGCCTGAATCCCTGCCGCCTGGCGTCGCGTTCTCAATGCTGGAAAATTTATCCGTTGCTTTAATCGCCCCCGCGCTGCCTTGCCCGGTGCGGGCGCAGGTGAGCCAGCCAGAGCCAGACTGGGCTAAGATTCCGTTTATCATGCCCGAGCAGGGGCCCGTTCGTCGCCGTATCGAGCTGTGGTTCCGTCGCCAGAAAATCAGTAATCCTGTGATTTACGCCACCGTCGCCGGGCATGAAGCGATGGTGTCGATGGTGGCGCTGGGGTGCGGGGTTGCGCTAATCCCGGAAATCGTGCTGGAAAACAGCCCCGAGCCGGTACGTAATCGCGTCCTGATCCTCGAACGTAACGATGAGAAAGCCCCGTTTGAACTGGGCGTTTGCGTACAAAAAAAGCGGCTCAATGAGCCGCTTATTAGCGCGTTCTGGAAGCTATTGCCCGGCAGTCACTAGCCCGCCAGGAAGAAACGAAACGCCGGGTTTTGAGTTTCGTCGTGGCATTCGTAGCCCAGCTCATTGAGTCGGGTTTCGAAGTCCGGCTCATTTTCGCCAAGCTCAAACGCCGCCAGCACTCGCCCGTAGTCGGTGCCATGGCTGCGGTAATGGAACAGTGAAATGTTCCAATGCGTCCCCAACGTACTTAGGAACTTCAGCAGTGCGCCCGGTGATTCCGGGAATTCGAAGCTGTACAGCCTTTCACGCAGCGGCTTAGAAGGCCGTCCGCCGACCATGTAACGAACGTGCAGTTTCGCCATCTCATCGTCGGAGAGATCTACCACGCCGTAGCCACCCTCGCTCAGCTGAGCAATGATCTCTTTGCGTTCTTCCAGACCACGAGTCAGGCGCACGCCGACAAAAATGCAGGCATTGTCAGAGCTGGCGTAGCGGTAGTTGAACTCGGTAACCGAGCGCCCGCCCAACAGCTGGCAAAACTTCAGGAAACTGCCTTTTTGCTCGGGAATGGTAACCGCAAGCAGCGCTTCCCGCTGCTCGCCCAGCTCACAGCGCTCGGAGACATAGCGCAATCCGTGGAAATTCACGTTTGCACCAGACAGCACGTGCGCCAGACGTTCGCCGCGAATGTTGTGCTGCTGCACGTATTTTTTCATTCCTGCCAACGCCAGCGCGCCGGATGGCTCTGCAACGGCGCGGACGTCTTCGAACAAATCCTTCATCGCCGCGCAGATAGCATCGCTGTCCACGGTGATGATGTCGTCCAGGTATTCCTGGCAAACGCGGAACGTCTCGTCACCGATACGCTTAACCGCAACGCCCTCGGCAAACAGCCCTACACGCGGCAGCTCAACCGGCTTCCCGGCTTCCAGGGCCGCCTTCAGGCAGGCTGAATCTTCCGCTTCGACCGCGATCACTTTGATCTGTGGCATCAGCTGTTTGATCAGAACCGCTACGCCTGCCGCCAGGCCACCGCCGCCCACCGGAACGAATACGCGATCGATATGCGCATCCTGCTGGAGCAGCTCCAGCGCCAGCGTGCCCTGTCCGGCGATAACCGCCGGGTGGTCAAACGGAGGCACGTAGGTGAAGCCTTGCAGTTGCGAAAGTTCGACGGCTTTGGCTTTTGCCTCATCGAAATTCGCGCCGTGCAGCAAGACTTCGCCGCCAAAGGCTCGCACGGCGTCGACTTTGATATCTGCAGTGGCCACCGGCATAACGATCAGCGATTTAATGCCAAGCCGGGTGGACGAGAGCGCAACGCCCTGGGCGTGATTTCCCGCAGAAGCGGTGATGACGCCGCTGGCTTTTTGCTCGCTGTTCAGGCCAGCAATCATCGCGTAAGCGCCACGCAGCTTGAAGCTGTGTACGGGCTGACGGTCTTCACGCTTGACCAGAATGACGTTATCAAGGCGCGAAGAAAGCTTCTCCATTTTCTGCAACGGCGTTACCTGCGCAACTTCGTAAACCGGAGCACGCAGTACCGCACGCAGATATTCAGCCCCGCAGGGGGCGTCGGGTAGCGGTTGTGACTCAGCCATGGTTAGCCTCCAAGCTTGCTTTTGTCGCGCACAGCGCCTTTATCCGCACTGGTGGCAAGGCTCGCATAAGCACGCAGAGCGAAAGAAACCTGGCGTTCACGATTGCGAGGAGTCCATGCCGCTTCACCGCGAGCTTCCTGCGCTTCACGACGCGCCGCCATCTCCTGGTCGGTCAGCTGCAGCTGAATACCACGGTTAGGAATATCGATGGCAATCATGTCGCCGTCTTCAATCAGGGCAATGTTGCCGCCGCTGGCTGCTTCCGGAGAAACGTGACCGATCGACAGGCCAGAAGTCCCGCCGGAGAAACGACCGTCGGTGACCAGCGCGCAGGCTTTACCCAGCCCCATCGATTTCAGGAAGGTTGTTGGGTAGAGCATTTCCTGCATGCCAGGCCCGCCTTTCGGCCCTTCGTAGCGGATAACAACCACATCACCCGCAACGACTTTACCGCCGAGGATGGCTTCTACCGCATCGTCCTGGCTTTCATAAACTTTGGCTGGACCGCGGAATACCAGGCTGCCTTCGTCTACGCCAGCCGTTTTAACGATGCAGCCATTTTCCGCAAAGTTACCGTACAGAACGGCCAGGCCACCGTCTTTGCTGTAAGCATTTTCCAGTGAGCGAATACAACCTTCAGCGCGATCGTCATCCAGCGTGTCCCAACGACAGTTCTGCGAGAAGGCCTGGGTGGTACGAATGCCCGCAGGACCCGCACGGAACATCGTTTTCACCGCTTCGTCTTTGGTCAGCATCACATCGTATTGCTCAAGGGTCTGTGGCAGCGAAAGACCAAGGACGTTTTTTACCTCACGGTTCAACAGCCCGGCGCGATCCAGCTCGCCGAGGATCCCCAGAACGCCGCCGGCACGGTGGACGTCTTCCATATGATATTTCTGGGTGCTTGGTGCGACTTTACACAGCTGAGGAACCTTGCGGGACAGCTGGTCAATATCGGTCATGGTGAAGTCGATTTCAGCTTCTTGCGCAGCAGCCAGCAGGTGCAGAACGGTGTTAGTGGAGCCGCCCATGGCGATATCCAGCGTCATGGCATTTTCGAACGCCGCTTTGCTGGCGATGTTGCGTGGCAGCGCGCTGGCATCGTCCTGTTCGTAATAACGTTTGGTCAGTTCGACAATGCGCTTACCGGCGTTCAGGAACAGCTCTTTACGATCGGCGTGGGTTGCCAGCAGCGAACCGTTGCCCGGCTGGGACAGGCCCAGCGCTTCGGTCAGGCAGTTCATGGAGTTGGCGGTAAACATCCCCGAACAGGAGCCGCAGGTCGGGCACGCAGAGCGTTCAACCTGCTCGCTTTGCTCGTCAGAAACTTTCGGGTCCGCGCCCTGAATCATCGCATCCACCAGATCGAGCTTGATGATCTGGTCAGAAAGTTTTGTTTTGCCGGCTTCCATCGGGCCACCGGAAACGAAGATCACCGGAATGTTCAGGCGTAGCGAGGCCATCAACATCCCTGGGGTGATTTTGTCGCAGTTAGAGATACAAACCATGGCATCGGCGCAGTGAGCGTTGACCATGTACTCAACCGAGTCGGCGATCAGCTCGCGGGACGGCAGTGAATAGAGCATGCCGCCGTGCCCCATGGCGATACCGTCATCCACCGCAATGGTATTGAACTCTTTCGCTACGCCGCCGGAGGCTTCGATTTGCTCGGCAACAAGTTTACCCAGATCGCGCAGGTGAACGTGACCCGGTACGAATTGGGTAAAGGAGTTTACGACCGCAATAATCGGTTTGCCGAAATCGGCGTCGGTCATCCCCGTTGCGCGCCACAGAGCGCGGGCACCCGCCATATTACGGCCGTGGGTTGTGGTGGCGGAACGATACTTAGGCATGCTTTATTTACTCCAGTCTGTCGGGTAGCAGGCGGTCAGTTGCCGCCCGCCTGATTATATTTTTTGTTTAAGACTTATGGGTTTACCTGATCTAACCAGCCCCATTTGTCTTCGGTTTCGCCGGTGAACAGGCCAAAGAATGCCTGTTGAATACGTTTGGTGACCGGGCCACAGCGGCCTTCGCCCACCTGGATGCGGTCTACGCTGCGTACCGGGGTGATTTCCGCGGCGGTACCGGACATGAAGACTTCGTCGGCCAGATACAGAGATTCACGTGAGAGCACCTGTTCGCGCACTTCGATACCCAGGTCTTTTGCCAGTTTGATAATCGCGTCTCGGGTAATGCCCGGCAGCGCTGAAGAGGTGAATGGAGGGGTGTAAATTACGCCGTCTTTCACTTCAAACAGGTTTTCGCCCGCGCCTTCTGACAGGAAGCCGTTCACATCCAGCGCGATACCTTCCTGATAACCGTGGCGACGCGCTTCGCTACCGACAAGCAGGGAAGAAAGGTAGTTACCACCCGCTTTTGCTGCGGTTGGAATGGTGTTTGGTGCCGCACGGTTCCAGGAAGAGACCATTGCATCAATCCCCTGATCCAGCGCTTCAGCGCCCAGATAAGCGCCCCACGGGAAGGCCGCAATGATCACGTCAGTGGTGTATCCGTCCGGCGGGTTAACGCCCATGCCTACGTCGCCAACAAAGACCAGAGGGCGAATGTATGCGCTGGTGAGGTTATTTTTACGGATAACCGCACGGCAGGCTTCCATCAGTTCATCCACGCTTTGCGATACCGGGAAGCGATAGATTTTTGCTGAGTCACGCAAACGCTGCATGTGTTCGCGATGGCGGAACACCACTGGCCCTTTGTGCGAGTCGTAGCAACGGATACCTTCGAAGACCGAAGTACCGTAGTGCAGCGCGTGGGACATTACGTGTACTTTCGCTTCTCCCCACGGGGTCATCTCGCCATTGAACCAGATGTAATCAGCTTTCTTGGTCGTCATTGTTCTCTTCCTTTTGCGCTCAGGCGCGGATTTGTTGTGATGTTGGTTGCTGGATTTCAACGCAGGCGACGTCAACCAGCTTACTTAATTGGGTAAACAGTAATTCGACAGGGCGCAGACTCGCAACGGTCAATTCAATATTAATATTGTCGGTATTTCCCGCCGCGGCCATATTCATAGCGCAGATCTGAAAGCCACGATGGCGTACCACGCGTAAAACACGCTCTAACGTTTCCGGGCGAAAGCGAGCCTGCACTGCCAGCTGGTGCTGCATCATGATAATTTCTCCAACATTTGCGAGTTACTGGCACCTGGAGGTACCAACGGCCAGACGTTTTCGTACTCATCAATCGAGACGTGAAGCATGTACGGGCCGTCGCTGTTCAACAGGGCGTCTAACGCGGCTTCTACCTGGTCTTTGCGGGTGATGTGCTGACCAGGAATGCCGAAGGCACTGGCCAGCGTGAGGAAATCAGGGTTATCGGTCAGGGTGGTTTCGCTGTAGCGTTCTTCAAAAAACAGCTGCTGCCACTGCCTCACCATCCCCAGGCGTTGGTTATCCAGCAGCAGGATTTTGACCGGTAACTGCTTGCGCTTAATGGTGCCCAGTTCCTGAACATTCATCATGAAAGAGCCATCGCCAGACACGCAGATAACCGTATCTTCGCGTCTGGCAACCTGCGCCCCAACGGCGGCCGGTAAACCAAAGCCCATCGTGCCCAGGCCACTGGAAGTGATGAAGTTTTCCGGGCGAGTGAAGGTCATGTGCTGTGCGGTCCACATCTGATGCTGGCCTACGTCGGTGGTCACAACGGCTTCTGCTGATTTGCGCTCAGAGAGCTGCTTCAACAACAGCGGGGCATAGATAGCCTGGCCCGGATGGTCGTAGCGCCACTGGTGTTCTTCGTTCAGGGCCGCGATATGCTGCTGCCATGAAGCAATGTGCAACGGCTGTTGCAAGGCAGGTAAAAGCTGGTTCAGCGGCCCCTGCAACCCAACATGCGCCTGGCGCAGCTTACTCAGCTCCGCAGGATCGATATCCATGTGGATAACTTTGGCATGAGGCGCAAAGGTATTCAGCTTGCCGGTAACGCGATCGTCAAAGCGGGCGCCAACGGCCAACAGCAGATCGCATTCCTGAACGGCGAGGTTTGCCGCTTTGGTGCCGTGCATTCCCAGCATACCGGTATAAAACGGATGGTTAGCAGGCACAGCACCCAAGCCTTTCAGAGTGACCGTCGAAGGCATACCTGTCACGGAGATAAACTCACGGAGCGCCGGAACAGCCTGAGCTATGCCAACGCCACCGCCCACGTAAAGCATTGGCTTTTTGGCATGAGCGAGCATTTCGCGGGCTTGCTGCAGCCCGGCAAATGGCAGATCGGTCTCATCTTCAACGGCTGAAAGCCAGGCTTCAGGCTCACCAATTGCCAGCTGGATATCTTTTGGAATATCGACCAATACCGGGCCAGGGCGGCCTGAATGGGCAATCTCAAATGCCTCGGCAAGCACACGTGGCAATTCATCAAGGGATTCAACGAGGAAGCTGTGTTTAGTGCAGGCGAGTGACAGGCCCAGGACGTCAACTTCCTGGAAAGCATCGGTGCCTATCAGAGGAGCGGCCACCTGGCCGGTGATAGCCACAACGGGGACAGAATCTAACAGCGCATCAGCAAGACCGGTTAACAGATTGGTCGCGCCAGGACCGGAAGTCGCGATACAAACGCCGGTTTTGCCCGTAGAGCGAGCATAACCGATAGCCGCCATTGCCGCGCCTTGCTCATGGCGACACAGTAGATGTTCCACACCACCGTCGTACAAAGCATCGTACACCGGCATAATCGCGCCGCCAGGATAACCGAAAACTGTTTCAACACCCTGCGCTCGCAACGCATGTACTACCCACTGTGCACCATTCATAGTTAGTTCCCCGTCTCATTACCGGATAAACAGCATTTTATTCTGCAACACATACTCTGCTCCTCGCTTTACATTCTTCAGTCAACAAAAAACCCCCGGACCTTTCGGTGCGGGGGTTCTTTTCGATTCAGGCTTGATTTTTAAGCCTTTCTCTCTCCAAGTGCAGCCCCGCACGGTGGGATAATAATCACCACCACGCTAATCACGACCAGGCTAATCACTCGTAGAAGGGCTGTCATTTTCTGTATGTTCTAACGTCTAGTTCGAAGTAATGCCTACAGAGTTATCACAGAGTTTACGTAAAGCACAATATTTTTTTATGACGAAAAGATCGCTGCAGAAATTAATTAGCATAAAAACTATTTAATTTCAGTGGATAACGAGAACGTGAAAATAATTCACAAAACTGGTCTGCTGAGACCATTTTCTACGTAATACCAGTAAAAAGTTATTGTTCTGCGATCGCCCTTGCAGGAAGAGCTGTAAAAAAGAAAGTGTTCGAAAAAGTCAGGGAGATACTTCCCAGAGCATTAAAAGAACAATGTTTAATCATCCAGGAGGCCGGCAGAATAAAATTTTCACGGAGGAAAAATGTCACTGTCGGTTGTCTATACCAGAGCAGCGCTAGGCATTCATGCCCCACAGGTTACGGTTGAAGTGCATATCAGCGCAGGCTTACCCGGCCTTACCCTGGTGGGCCTGCCAGAGACAACCGTTAGAGAAGCTCGCGACCGGGTCAGAAGCGCGCTGATCAACAGCGGTACACTTTTCCGGCACGCAAAATCACCATAAACCTTGCGCCGGCCGATCTTCCCAAAGAAGGTGGGCGATACGATTTACCTATTGCCCTGGCGCTACTCGCAGCCTCTGAGCAGCTAAGCACATCAAGGCTGACACAGATAGAATTTATCGGTGAGCTCGCGTTAACAGGCGAATTACGTGGTGTTTCAGGCGCAATATCCTCAGCCATGGAGGCATTAAACAGAGGCCGGGAAGTCGTTGTTCCCGCAGAAAACGAGGATGAGGTAGGCCTGATAGCTAAACCGGGCTGTTTCGTCGCCACACACCTGACGGAAGTCTGTGCATGGCTGGAAGGAAAAAGCGAACTGCGTGCGCCTGTCAGTCCTGCATTATGGCAAGCCCATAACGCTGAAGACATGAACGAAATTATCGGGCAAAGCCAGGGAAAACGAGCACTAGAAATTGCTGCAGCCGGCGGGCATAACCTTTTGCTGATAGGCCCTCCGGGAACGGGGAAAACCATGCTGGCGAGCCGACTTAATACGCTTCTTCCTCCCTTGAACGATGCTGAAGCGCTACAGAGCGCAGCTATCCTGAGCCTGGTGCAATTATCTCACCTTCATCGCCACTGGCGTCAGCGGCCATTCAGAGCGCCTCACCATAGCGCCTCCTTAACCTCTGTCGTAGGGGGTGGGTCGATCCCACAGCCCGGGGAAATTTCATTAGCACACAATGGCGTATTATTTCTGGATGAGCTTCCGGAATTTGAGCGCCGGGTACTGGACTCGCTCAGGGAGCCAATTGAGTCCGGAGAAATTCATATCTCCCGTACTCGAGCCAAAATTACCTATCCAGCAGATTTTCAACTTATCGCAGCCATGAATCCCAGCCCGACCGGGCACTATGAAGGCAATCACAATCGCTCCACGCCACAGCAGACTCTTCGCTATATGAATCGCCTCTCAGGGCCTTTCCTCGATCGTTTTGACCTCTCAGTGGATATTCCGCTTCTCCCGGCAGGGATGCTCAGTAAGACAAGTAATAACGAAGAGAAGAGCGAGGTGATAAGAGCAAGGGTTAATGAAACACGTAACAGGCAGTTCTTAAGGCAGGATAAGCTTAATGCCCGGCTCAGCAACCATGAGATCCGCGAACACTGTGCGCTTGTTCAGGATGATGCGATTTGGCTGGAGGAAACGCTGTTGAAGCTGGGATTATCTGTCAGGGCATGGCAGCGTCTTTTGAAAGTCGCACGTACCATCGCGGACTTACAGCATTGCGAGCAGATAACACGCACGCATCTCCAGGAGGCGCTCAGCTACCGTACCATCGATCGCCTGTTGCTGCATCTGCACAGGTTAACGGAATAAAAAATGGGGCTTTCGCCCCATTTTTTAATCATCGCTGTCGGTGTAGTCTTCAACGGTGTCCATCTGCGGTTTACCGCCGGACAGGGTATGAAAACGTTTTGGACGTTTGATACGTGCCATGTACTTGCTCCAGACACGTTCCGCCTCCGTAGCAGGCTCACGTACACCGCGGCACACAGCCACAAACTGCACTTCTTCTTCAGTACCGGGTTCGCGCTTGCCGAGATCCAGCTCATTGAACGCAAAACCATGGCGTTCTAACAGCTGCGCCTCTTTGATGGTGAAATCACCATGGCGAGCAAACCCGCGCGGATAATGTTTATTGTCGAAAAACCGATTAGTCGTCGTAAAGCTTTCCGCCATCCTACACGCTCCTGATTTTCTTGGCCGAGCTATTTATGGCGCGGAGTATTAGTTACGCTTGACAGAGTGTAAAACAAAACATTTAAATCATAACGACAAATTATTTTTTGGAGTAAGGCGTGGACACCGAATTACTAAAAACCTTCCTGGAAGTTAGCAGAACACGGCATTTTGGTCGCGCTGCAGAAGCACTTTATTTGACGCAGTCTGCGGTAAGCTTTCGCATCCGGCAGCTCGAAAATCAGCTGGGCGTAAACCTTTTTACCCGCCACCGCAATAACATACGGCTGACAACTGCCGGGGAGCGCCTTCTGCCCTACGCGGAAAATCTGATGAATACATGGTTAGCGGCGAAAAAGGAGGTATCGCACACTTCTCAGCACAATCAGCTAACGCTTGGTGCCAGCGCATCGCTTTGGGAAAGCATGCTTTCTGAATGGTTAATTGCGCTTTATCAACAGCATAATGGCCTACAGTTCGAAGCACGAATTGCACAACGCCAGTCACTGGTCAAACAGCTCCATGAACGCCAGCTGGATCTGTTACTCACAACAGAAGCGCCCAAAATGGATGAGTTTTCCAGCCAGCTGCTGGGGTATTTCAGCATGGGGCTTTACGCTCCCTCGCAGGAAAGCCGTAAAGATTCACTCAACTATTTACGCATTGAATGGGGTGCGGATTTTCATCAGCACGAAGCCGGTCTCATCGGTAACGATGACATTCCCGTGTTAACCACCAGTTCGGCAAAAATAGCCTGCAAGCTGCTCTCTGAACTTAATGGCTGTACCTTCCTCCCGGTTGAATGGGCAAAGGAACAGTCCGGGATCTGGCCAGTAGCGGAAAGTGCTACGCTTTCCAGACCATTGTATGCCGTCTGGCTGCAAAACACTGATAAGCAAAATATTATTAAAGAGTTATTAAAGACACCATTAATGGCGCAGTAATGCGCTTTTAATAGCAAAGAACGTAAAGGAGAGGGGTATTTTGGACAAAAAAAATCCTTTGCATAAGCAAAGGATTATATATGGCAGGGGCGGAGAGACTCGAACTCGCGACACCCGGTTTTGGAGACCGGTGCTCTACCAACTGAGCTACGCCCCTAAATTTTTCTACTATTAAGCCTGCTTAATTAGCAGGCTTAATTTTAATAAGTGGCGGAACGGACGGGACTCGAACCCGCGACCCCCTGCGTGACAGGCAGGTATTCTAACCGACTGAACTACCGCTCCACCGAATTTTTCTACAACCACTGACTGTTACATCAGCTTACTGCTTA
>NZ_JBHIKW010000023.1:0-33263 GCF_042138895.1 Cedecea selenatireducens
GAAGATTTGTTCCCGGCTCTCATAACCGGTGGGTTTACGCTTCAGCGGCGATGATCTCGTCGGGCGCCGGGGGTCGTCAGGGGGCATGGCGTAATGCCACCTGACATGTTCACCGCTTACGGAACGTGCAGAGATACCCATTCGGTAGGTGAACGGAAAAACCACGGGCTAACAGACATACCCAGAACAGGTTAATGTCAGGACGAAGGACAATACTCCAGCAGCGTCAACACCTCGTAGTGTGAAGTATGCGGGAACATATCAAACAGCTGGGTACGCACCACGCGGTAACCCGGCAGCATCTTAATATCCTTCGCCATGGTCTGGGCGTTGCAGCTCGAATAGACGATATGCCCCGGAGCCATCTGCGTCAGGTAATCACAAAGCGCTTTGCCAATGCCTCGACGCGGCGGGTTCACCAGCACCAGCTGCGGGATATCCTGCTGGGCGACGGCAAACTGCGTGGAATCCAGCGCCTGAAAATGAAGATTATGCAGACCCAGCTTTTCGGCCGACTGCTTCGCGCTGGCAATCGCTTCCGGGGCGATTTCTATCCCGGTTAGCTTCATCTCCGGCGTGGCGCAATGCAGCCCAAAACCGCCGACGCCGCAGAACAAATCCCACATATGGTTGACCGGCAGCTCTCGCACCCAGTCGCGGGCGGTGGCATACAGTTGGGAAGCCACCTGCGGATTGGTCTGGAAGAAGCTCTGCGGGCGAATAAACAGCGGCACGCCGTTGAAGACTTCTTCGAGAGCACGCTGTTCGGTCAGCGGGATTTCCTGCTCACCTTCCATAATCGCCATATGTACCGGCTGAATATTGGCCGAAATCACCTTGAGCTGTGGCAGTTGCTGCTGGAGCCACGGCAGCGCCGCTTTCAGCTGCTCCAGCTTGCTTTGCGAACGTAATACAAAGCGCAGCATCATGCCGCCATCCGCCTGGCTTTCGGTCAGCAGCAGATACTTCAGTTCCCCACGCTTGCGCGCCACGTTATAGGGCGTTAATCCCGCACGAGCAATAAACGGCTTCAGCGCCGCAAAAACAGGCTCAAAAGAAGCCGGATAAAGCGGGCAATCGGTTAAATCTTCGGGCGTACCGTCACGGTGCAGCATCCCCAGCAGCGGTTTTTCCACGCTGCCGCTGACCACCATTTTAGCTTTGTTACGAAACGCCTGCTCAGGGCCGCTGACCGGCTTGTACCACTCGCCCACCGCAATCCCGTCCAGCAGCTGCCGGAGATCGGTCATTTTGGCGGAAAGCTGGTCTTCAACCGGTTGTTCAATCCACTGGCAGGAACGACAGCGGCCAGCATCATAGAGCGCGCATTGCATAGGAAAACCCTGAGAAAAAACGAGGGCGCAGATTGTAGCACTCTGCGCTTACTGAAGTCTGAAAAAAAGCCGGCTGCGGGCGGGGACAAACAGCAGGAGCAGCACCAGAATATCAGGCAGCTTTTGGGTGAACAGCGAACGGAAGATCTCACGTTTTGTGCCGCCGGAGATACTGAATAATTCCGGATACCCCCAGCCAAGCGAGGCCAGAGACAAATAAGTCACGGAAATAATTTGGGTCAGCAGGAACACCCAGCGTCCCCAGTTGCGTCCTTTGATTATCACGAACGCGCAGCGCAGTTCGACAAAAAGCATCACCAGGCTGCCGAGAAACACCAGCGTCAGGGGCCAGGTTTGTACGCTGCGATGCACAAAATCCATCACCCCGCTAACCCCAAGCATATTCACTAGCAGCAGCAAATCGAGGCATCGGGTAGTGACGATACCGATAGCCGCCACCATAACCAGCGTGGGGACGTTTAATTTTGCATGAGATGACCGCTGTTTCCTGATAATTTCCACAACCTCGCGTTCCTTACGTCACGGTGCCGCGACAGGCGCGGCACCGAAGGCACATCATTGCAGATTTTAGGCGGTTTAACTACGTCTTGCACTCTGGATATCGCGCAGGCGCTGCTTTTCTGCCCGCGCCATAAACCACCATGCAATCAAGCCGATAACGCCCACAACGCCAAGAATAATCGACGCCAAAGCGTTAATTTCCGGATTAACCCCCATACGAACGTTGGAAAACACCAGCATCGGCAGCGTGGTCGCACCCGGCCCCGAAACGAAGCTGGCAATCACCAGGTCATCAAGAGAAAGCGTAAACGCCAGCAGCCAGCCGGAGATAATCGCAGGCGAAATCATCGGCACGGTAATCACAAAGAATACCTTTAACGGCGTCGCACCAAGATCCATTGCCGCTTCTTCAATGGAACGATCCAGCTCGCGCAGGCGAGAGCTAATCACCACCGAAACATACGCGGTACAGAACGTGACATGCGCCAGCCAGATGGTGAGCATGCCCCTGTCGCTCGGCCAGCCTATCGCGTGCGCCAGGGCCACGAACAGCAGCAGCAGCGAAAGCCCGGTGATAACATCCGGCATAACCAGCGGCGCGGTCAGCATAAAAGCAAAGCCGTTTGAGCCACGGAAGCGTCCAAAACGCACCATCACCACGGCGGCAATCGTCCCGAGGATAACGGCCATCGTAGCGGCGGCCGCAGCGATGGTCAGGCTCAGGCCAACGGCGTTCATCATTGCCGAATCACGGAACAGCTCGCCGTACCAGCGCGTGGACCAGCCGGCCCATACCGTTACCAGTTTAGAACTGTTAAACGAGTAGATAACCAGCATCAGCATTGGCGCATACAGAAAGGTAAAGCCGATGACCAGGATCAGAATACGCCACGGGGAACGCACGACCGGTAAGTTGTTCATGCGTGATCCTCCGCCGCTTTGTTCTGGTACTTGTGGAACCACATGATCGGCACGATAAGCAGCAGGAGCATGATAATCGCCACGGCAGAGGCCACCGGCCAGTCGCGGTTATTAAAGAATTCCTGCCACAGGACGCGGCCAATCATGATGCTGTCCGGCCCGCCAAGCAGTTCCGGAATAACGAACTCCCCTACCGCCGGGATAAATACCAGCATTGAACCCGCGATAATCCCGCCTTTGGTCAGCGGCACAATCACGCTAAAGAAGGTTTTCAACGGGCGGGCACCGAGATCTAACGAAGCCTCCACCAGCGAATAATCAATGCGCGTTAGCGCGGTATAAATCGGCAACACCATAAACGGCAGATAGGCATAAACAATGCCGATATAGACTGCCAGGTTAGTGTGCAGAATCGTCAGCGGCTGGTCGATAACCCCAAGCCAGATCAGCACATTATTCAAAATGCCGTTGTTTTTCAGGATACCCATCCACGCGTACACGCGGATCAAGAACGAGGTCCATGAAGGCAGAATAACCAACAGCAGCAGAATATTGCGCGTTGAAGGTTTGCTGTGCGCTATCGCCCAGGCGAGCGGATAGCCCAGCGCCAGGCAGCACAGCGTTGAAATCGCCGCCACCTGCAGCGACTGCAGATAGGCCTCAAAATAGAGCGGATCGTCCGTCAGCTGGAAGTAGTTGGCCAGATTCAGGGTGATCGACAGCTGCCCGTCGGCCCAACTCACCAGATCGCTGTAAGGCGGGATCGCCCGGGCAATTTCCGAAAAACTGATCTTAAAAACGATCAGGAACGGCAGCATAAACAGCAGGATCAGCCATAAATACGGCGGCGCAATCACCAGCTTGCGCCCGTGAGCTATCCACAGGCGAGAAAACCAGCGCTTCACGCCGCCGGGCTGAGGTACGGCAGGCTCTGTCGGGCCGTCAGAAAAAGTTGTCATCTTGCCCCCTTAAACCGTCAGAACCACACAGCTGTCGGCATCCCAACACAGGCGAACTTCATCCCCCCACGTGGGCGCCCCTTTACGGTAGCGATGTTCGTTCTGCAGCTGAGCGCTGATCATCTGCCCGCTTTTCAGGCGAACGTGATAGATAGAGAGATCGCCGAGATAAGCGATGTGCACCACTTCTCCGACGGCAAAGTTATAGCCATCGGCCGGCGGCTCCTCACAAAGCATCACCTTTTCCGGGCGCAGCGCGACAAAGACCGGCACACCGTCAACCACCGATGCGTCAGGATCCACCTTCAGCGGATGCACCAGTCCCGGGCTGTCAATCACCAGCCCACCGTCCTGCCGCTCTTTCAGCAACCCTTCGAAGACGTTCACCGACCCGATAAACTCCGCGCTGTAACGGGTGGTTGGGTGCTCATAAATCTCTTCCGGCTCGCCAATCTGCACGAACTTACCGCGATTCATGATCGCAATTCGCCCGGCCATGGTCATCGCCTCTTCCTGGTCGTGGGTCACCATCACGCAGGTCACGCCGACGCGCTCAAGAATATCCACCACTTCAAGCTGCATGCGGTCGCGCAGCTTTTTATCCAGCGCGCCCATAGGCTCGTCGAGCAGCAGCAGTTTGGGGCGCTTAGCCAGGCTGCGGGCCAGCGCCACTCGCTGGCGCTGGCCGCCGGAAAGCTGGTGAGGTTTACGTTTCGCAAACTCCTGCATATGCACCAGGGTGAGCATTTCCGCTACCCGGCTGGTAATTTCCGCTTTCGGCAGCTTGTCCTGCTTGAGGCCAAACGCAATGTTCTGCTCCACGGTCATGTGCGGGAACAACGCATAGGACTGGAACATCATGTTGATCGGGCGCTGGTAAGGCGGCACATGGGACAAATCGACGCCATCCAGCATGATTTGCCCGGCGCTTGGCTGCTCAAAACCCGCCAGCATTCGCAGCAGCGTAGACTTGCCGCAGCCGGAAGCGCCCAGTAAAGCAAAAATTTCGCCTTTATAGATGGTCAGGCTGACGTCATCCACGGCGTGCTGGCCATCAAAAGATTTGGTGAGGTTACGAATTTCCAGCAGCGGAGTCAGCGCTTTCGGTGTTTTGGACTGCGGGCGAGGGATTGCGTCGTTCAATTCTGTTGCTCTCCGGCAAAAGCAAAAAGAAGGTACGGCCCGGTTGCCGTACTTTTAGCCCGCCCGGAAACAAGGGCTTCCGTTAAGGCTGGGGCGATTGCACAACTCTGGTGCAACCGCCCGGTATCAGGACGTTTCAGGACTTACTTGCCTGTTTTAACCTTAGTCCACGCGCGGGTGATAACCCGGTCAATCTTCGCCGGCATTACCGTTTGTGTGAACAGCTTGGCACGAATATCCGCCGGCGGGTAAATCCCAGGGTTGCTGCGGACTTCCTCACTCAGTAACGGCGTGGCCTCTTTGTTGGCGTTCGCGTAATAAATATGATTACTGATGTTGGCAATGACGTCCGGCTTCATCAGGTAGTTCAGGAACTGATACGCTTCGTCTTTGTTCTTCGCGTCTGTCGGCAGGGCAAACATATCGAAGTAGACCATCGCGCCTTCCTTAGGAATGGTATAAGCAATATTCACGCCATTTTTAGCTTCTTTGGCGCGGTTTGCCGCCTGCAGGATATCGCCGGACCAGCCAATCGCCACGCAGATGTCGCCGTTAGCCAGGTCGTTGATGTACTGCGAGGAGTGGAAGTAGCGAATATTCGGCCGCAGCTTCAGCAGCAGATCGTTAGCCGCGCCGGTATAGTCTGCCGCGTTGGTGCTGTTAGGATCTTTGCCCAGATAGTGCAGCACGGTGGCGTAAATTTCACTCGGAGCATCCAGGAATGACACGCCACAGCTTTTCAGTTTTTCGAGGTTTTCCGGCTTGAGGATCAGATCCCAGCTGTCGACCGGCGCATCTTTACCGAGCGCGGCTTTGACCTTATCGACGTTATAACCGATGCCGGTGGTCACCATCATGTACGGAATGCCGTATTTATTGTCGTGGTCGTTTTGCGCCACCAGCTTGAGCATTTCCGGGTCGAGATTTTTGTAATTCGGCAGTTTGCTTTTATCCAGCGGCTCGAAAATACCGGCCTGTGCCTGACGCTCGAGGAACTGCGAAGACGGCACTACCAGGTCATAGCCCGTGCTGCCCGCCATCAGTTTCCCTTCCAGTACCTCGTTGGAATCAAACACGTCGTAGACCACCTTGATACCGGTCTCTTTGGTGAAGTTTGCCAGGGTATCCGGCGCGATATAGTCAGACCAGTTATAGACGTGCAGCGTCTTTTGTTCGGCGGCCAAGCTGGCAGCAGAAGCTGCCATCAGCGCACCGGCAACCATCCCCGACAACCATTTTTTACGTTGGTCGAACATAATTTCATTCCTTCTGAATAAAGGCCAAACCGGGCTCGAATGAGCCGAATTTACGCAATGTGGCATATCCGCATTCGCCGCATGCTGTTTTCAACATGCAAAATTCATGCATCTCTATTCATTCTGCAGAAAAAGAATTTGGGATATCTTCACGCAGACGTGCTCGTTTTTACGAGCCACGCAAGAATAACTGTAGCCAGGGTTGGCGACTATAGCCCGGATGAAAAAACGCCTTTTATCAACTTTCCAGGCATCTTTCGTCTATACAGGCGGCGAAAACTCGCCTTATGGCAGGGATTTGTTTTGGTGTGACGGCAATATGACAGAATAAAAACATGCGGAACGCGGCGGCGCTGGTGGCCGCTGCGTTAAAATAAGGAAGGATCAGTGCACAGAGTGAGTATGAATAATTGTGCTGTCGCGCTCTTCTTCTTCAGTCACGAACAGCAGCTGATTGGCGCAGGCCTCAAGAATCACCATTGAAACCTGCTCTTCGCTCTGCTGAACGAAAGCGGCAAACTGCTCACGGGTAATGCCTACCGAGGAAGATAAAGACTGGCAAACCACCAGCTTCGGCAGATTATCATCCTGTATGTCGAGGAACGCTTTCACGGTCAGCGAACTGGCGTTAATCGAGGATAAATCAGACGCCAGCGGCAGCAGTGCAGACGGCTTCACCTCAGCCAGCGCGGAAAACAGGATGATGTTGTCCACAAGATCGATTTTCGCGTCGTATACGCCATCGAAGTTCTGCATATGGGGCAAATGCAATGCCTGGCAGGTATCGCACTCGAAGAAGGTTACGCCGATTTCATCCAGCCAGCGGCGTAAAGTGTCCAGAGTAGGGACGACGAGTGAATCCATAAACGCAAAAACCTCATTACCGGTTCAAAAATTAACGTGCCATCTTACGCAAAAATGACACGTCATACTATGCATAAGCGCCGATTTGGCGATTATCCCCCGGTTTTAAGACAGTACCCAGGACGCGCCTGCTGCTCTATCCATTTGATCATCAAACCGGCGATATCGACACCGCTTGTATTTTCAATGCCTTCCAGCCCAGGCGAGGCATTCACCTCCATCACTAGCGGACCGCGATCGGCACGTAAAATATCGACCCCGGCAATGTCCAGCCCCAGCGTGCTGGCCGCCTTTAGCGCCACTTCGCGCTCAAGCTCGGTAATCGTCACCTGATGCGCCACGCCGCCACGATGCAGATTAGAACGAAAATCTCCAGGCTTCGCCTGCCGTTCAATAGCCGCGACCACCTCATCACCCACCACCAGGCAGCGAATATCTCGCCCTTTGGCCTCTTTGATGTATTCCTGCACCAGGATGTGGGCATTCAGGCCGCGAAACGCGTCAATCACGCTCTCTGCCGCCTGCCGAGTTTCGGCCAGCACCACGCCAATGCCCTGCGTGCCCTCAACAAGCTTCACCACCAGCGGCGCACCGCCCACCATATCAATAAGGTCACTGGTGTCGTCCGGAGAATGGGCAAACCCCGTCACCGGCAGGTCGATACCCTGCTTCGCCAGCAGCTGCAGCGAACGCAGTTTGTCCCGCGCACGCGTAATCGCCACCGACTCATTCAGCGGGTAGCTTCCCAGCATTTCGAACTGGCGCAGCACCGCCGTGCCGTAAAAGGTGATAGCCGAGCCGATGCGCGGGATCACCGCATCGTAATGCGGCAGCTGTCGCCCCTTGTAGTGCACTGAGGGCGCGGCCGGATTGATGTTCATATAACAAGAAAGGGGATCGATGATTTCCACCTGGTGGCCACGACGCGTTGCCGCCTCGCGCAGGCGCTTGCATGAATAGAGCGTTCCATCCCGGGATAATATAGCGATTTTCAACCTGCACCTCTGAGCAACCAGACCAAAATTAACCGCCAGGCCATCATATCACTGCCCTCACCTTTCAACGATGGGGTAATCGGCCGGAGACTGCTTAAGTGCCTCAATTAATTGCTTTGTGGTCGAAGTGAGATGCACCGGATCGAAGACAGCATAAAGATCGGCGGGTATGGGCCGGGTTGGCGGGCGAAACACCACGCCGGGCCAGCTCATTTGCGCATAGCTATCGGCCATAATGGTTAGCCCAAAACCGATGCTCACCAGAGCCAGCACGGTTTGCGGCTCCACCGCCTCACGAACAACCCGGGGCATAAAACCAGCTTCACGACACACGCGCTGCAGGAAAGTCCAGTCTGAGTGAATGGCAGTCATCGTCACGAACGGCTCGTGCCGCAGTTGGGTAATGTCCACCGTCTGCTGGCGGGCTAACGGGTGCTGCTCCGGCAGCGCGACCATAAATGTCGCCTCATGCAGCTTTTCGCTTTGCAGACCGCCCGGCGGGCAAGTCTCCATCCGCCAGATACCGGCATCAATTTCGTGGCGACCAAGCAGCACGAGCTGATCCCCCGGGGACTTTTCGCGAAAGGTCACATCAATGGCCGGATAGTCAGCAATAAACCGCTGCAGCCCAAGGCGCAGCCCGCCCCAGATGGCGGTCCCGACAATCCCTAACTGAATTCGCCCTCCTTCCCCCCGCCCAATCTGCTCAACCCTCGCCAGCGCAAGGCTGGCGTTGTTAAGCAGCTGCTTTGTCTCTTCCAGCAGAACAACACCTGCATGGGTTAACGCCACGTGCCGGGAATGGCGAATAAAAAGCACGGTGCCCAACTGGGCCTCCAGCTCTTTAATATGGAAGCTCAGAGGAGGTTGCGACATGTTCAGCCGCGCGGCGGCCCTGCCAAAGTGCAGCTCCTCGGCCACGGCCTGAAAATAACGCAAGAGTTTAAGGTCAGTGCGATAAATACGCTGAGATGTATTCATGAGGCTCCCTGAGTAGCAAGCCTCATAAATTACCATCACCTACGCTTGCTGTAAGGCCGGGAGCCTTAATGTGCGAGCGATGCCGAAGAATCAAGCTCCCGGCCGTGGCGATAGTGGAAGCTAAAGTGAAAGACCACGGCAAGCACCAGCGCATAGCCTGCAAATACCAGCCAGATGGTCGGCCAGTCTTTGACCCCATCCGTGGTGAAATAATCCACCACGTAGCCGCTGACAATCGCCCCCAGATACGCCCCAATCCCGTTCACCATCGTCATAAACAGCCCTTGCGCGCTGGCGCGAATGCGTGAGTCCACCTCCTGCTCAACAAAGACGGAACCTGAGATATTAAAGAAATCGAACGCGCAGCCATACACCACCATCGAGAGCAACAGCAGCACAAAACCAAAAGCAGAAGGATCGCCCCAGGCAAACAGCGCAAAACGCAGCACCCAGGCGACCATGCTCATCAGCATGACCTGCTTAATGCCAAAACGACGCAGGAAGAAGGGGATCGTCAAAATAAAGACCACTTCCGACATCTGTGAAACGGACAACAAAATTGAGGGATACTGCACCACAAAGCTGTCGGCAAAGGCCGGCTGGCGGGCGAAATCATGCAGGAAAGGGTTGCCAAAAGTATTGGTGATTTGCAGCACCGCGCCAAGCAGCATGGCGAACAGGAAAAAAACCGCCATCCGCGGCTTTTTGAACAGCACAAACGCGTCCAGCCCCAGGCGACTTACCCAGCTGCGCGCGGCCTGGCTTTTTATCACCGGAATGGTCGGTAGCGTAAGCGCATAGAGTGCAAGCAATCCAGAAGCAGCGGCGGCAATATAGAGCTGCATGCTGCTCAGCTCTATACGCATCAGGCTGACGGTCCACATGGCCGCAATAAACCCCACCGTGCCAAACACCCGCACCGGCGGGAAATGGCTAATCGTATCCAGACCGGCTTTTTCCAGGCAAGCGTAAGACACGGTATTGGACAATGCGATGGTTGGCATAAAGGCCAGCGCATTGCCCAGCATAGCCCAAAACATCAGCCCCGGCTGGTTGATACTGGCCGCCCAGACCAGCATCCCCGCCCCCACAAAATGGCAGAGAGAGTACACCCGATTAGCCGGGAGCCATTTGTCGGCAACAATCCCGATGAGTCCCGGCATCAGCAGCGCAGCAAGCCCTTTGGTACTGTAAACCATGCCAACATCTGCGCCTTTAAAGCCGAGCGTATTGATCATGTAAGATCCAAAAGTGACCAACCACGCCCCCCAGATAAAGTATTGCAAAAACAGCATGATTTTTAAGCGGAGTTTAATCGCCATCTGTTTTCCCTGCCGTGGTCAGTGAGGATCAGGCCAGTTTGCCGAGGAAGCCGCAAATCAGGTTAATGAAGTTCTGGCGCGACAATGCAGCCGCTTTCAGCGTCTGCTCGTGGGAAAGCTGAATACTGCCCAGCCCTTCAGCAAGGTTCGTAATTGCCGAGACGGCAACCACCTTCAGGCCGCAATGGCGAGCGCTGATGACCTCTGGCACAACCGACATCCCCACCACGTGGCCGCCAATGATTTGCATCATGCGAATTTCCGCTGCGGTTTCGAAGTTGGGCCCCGGATAAGAAACAAACACCCCTTCGTGCAGTTGGAAGCCCTGCTCGCGCGCAACCTGCTGCAGCACCGCGCGGTAGTCGGCATCATAGGCGTTTGCCAGCGAGAAAAAGCGTTCGCCAAACCGCTCATCATTTGGCCCAACGGTCGGGGTGCCCGGCATGGTATTGATATGATCGCTGAGAGCAACCAGGCTCCCCGGCTCCACCTCTGGGCGTAGCGAACCGGCGGCGTTGGTCGAAAACAAAATTTCGCATCCCAGCAGCTTAAAAGTACGAATTGCGCTGGTCATCACCGACATCCCGCGACCTTCATAAAAGTGCCCTCGCCCTTTCATACAGGCCACCGGTACGCCAGCCAGCGTGCCGACGACCAGTTCACCTGCATGACCGTGGACGGTGCTGACGGGGAATCCCGGTAACTCTTCGTATGAAAAAACAATGGGGGAGTCGATTTTTTCCGCCAGCTCTCCCAGCCCGGAGCCAAGAATGAAAGCAATGCGAGGTACCAGACCGTTAATTCGGGAGCGAATAATGTCGGCCGCGTAGAAGGGAGCGTTATCAAAAACAGGCGTTGGCATAGGAGGTTCCTTGTCAGATTGTCGTTATAACTTCAGCAGTTATAACGACTCACCGAGGGATGAAACCAATACCGTTTGGGGCAACGATTAATACTGAAAATGTATCAATCGCCGTTATAGCAGCCTGGCCGCCGCGTTGATTAGCGGGTCGCCCAACCCTGCTTGTGCAGATAATCGAGGATAAAAGGACGGTTTTCTTTGATGATAGTGCGGCTGATGTGGTCGCTCCAGGTGTCGCGGCGCGTGTTGCTGTCCCGGCTTAGATAGTACTGCGCAAGCTGCTCGTCGTATTCGTCAAGCAGCGGCCTGTTGAGCGGCTGATAGCGGTTTTCATGCACCAGCATCGCGGCGGGCATGCGTGGCTTGATATCCGGCGTATCGGCAGGCCAGCCCAGGCAAAGGCCAAACAGCGGCAGTACGTACTTCGGCACGCCCAGCAGCTCTCCTACCGTCTCAATATTGTTACGGATGCCGCCGATATAGACGCCACCCAGCCCCAGAGACTCCGCGGCGGTAAAGGCATTTTGCGCAAGAATGGCGGTGTCTACCGCCCCCAGCAGAAGCTGCTCCGCCAGCCCAAGCTGGGCATCCGGGCAAATTTGCAGGTTGCGGTTAAAGTCGGCGCAAAAGACCCAAAACTCGGCCGCTTCCGCCACGTGCTTCTGGCCGCCCGTTAGCGGCACCAGCTGTTCACGCAGCGCCTTATCGGTAATACGAACGATCGAGCTGCACTGTAGGAAGCTAGAGCTGGAGGCCGCCTGTGCGCCGGCAATAATGGCCTCGCGCTGCTCGTCGGTAATAGGTTCACCGGTAAAATGGCGGATTGATCGGTGAGAACGAAGCAGATCAATGGTCGGCGTCATCGCTGTTTTCCTTTGGCTTTTTTAAATCAGAGTGTTTCGAAGCAGAATCGGGCTGCATCGGCCCAGGCCCAATAAATACCATGACTATAGCCGCCGTTGCACTGGCGATTGGTGCGGGCAACGTCAGATAGCCTACGGGCATTAAACTAACAGGCACGACCTTCTTTCAAAATGTGACGGATGTCGGCATTATAGGCTCATTCGCCGGTTAGTATCGGCCATAAAAACTGAGGAGAGAGCATGTTTGCAGTAATTTTTGGACGCCCTGGCTGCCCATATTGTGTTCGCGCTAAAGAACTGGCTGAGAAACTGACCGCCGAGCGTGATGACTTCAACTTCCGCTATGTTGATATCCACGCCGAAGGCATTACCAAAGCTGACCTGGAAAAAACCGTGGGTAAACCGGTTGAAACCGTGCCGCAGATCTTCCTGGATCAACAGCACATCGGTGGCTGCACTGATTTTGAAGCTTACGCGAAAGAACACCTGAACCTGTTCCAGACCGCGCAATAAGCTTTACGAACGGAAAAAACCGACTCTCAGGAGTCGGTTTTTTTATGGCTGCGTATCCGGTTACGGCACATGATAAAGAGAAGGTAGCAAAGCGAACCCAGGGATGACCAAAACACCGCGCTGAGCAGCCACGCCACTTCCTGCCAGAAGGAACGAGTCACGGGTAAAAACAGATGAGCCATCAACAGGCAGAGCGGAGAAGCGAGCATTGCGCCAGCCAGCGGTTTTACCACCCTATCGTCTCGGGAGAAAAAGCTGGCTGCACCACCAGGAAAAAGGAAAAACAGCAGCCCAAGCTCATAGTGTCCGCTTGCAATAAATCGCCCCATCACATTTAAATGCAGCGAAAGAAAAACCAGAATAAATAGCACGAAGCAGCAGATAATCCCCAGCCACCGTTGCGCTCGTCTGTGCATTTTACCTCCTGACATCTGCTTCTGCTCGTAAATACCCCGCCTGAACGCGCTGCAGAGTCTTTACCCGATTTGATAAAACCTTGGCTATCCGTGCCGATAAAGCATTGCCACAATTAGCACAATATTCTTACTAGCCGCTGATACTGAGAAAGATTAAACTAGCGGCGGAAATTCGGTCATCGCGTGAGATATTTAGATGCGTGATGTGTTGCCGGTCGTCACTGACGAAACCGTCAAAACATTAGCGCATAAGTCTATCTCTTTCAACAGCTTACTGGTAAACAAGAAGTTAGCCTTCGTGAATATAAACGTCGCAGATTTGTTAAACGGGAATTACATCCTTTTGTTATTTGTTGTACTAACGCTTGGACTCTGCCTGGGCAAATTACGCCTTGGTCCGGTGCAACTGGGTAATTCCATTGGTGTTTTAGTGGTCTCTTTATTACTCGGGCAACAACATTTCTCGATCAATACCGACGCGTTAAATCTTGGTTTTATGCTGTTCATTTTTTGCGTGGGCGTCGAAGCCGGACCAAACTTTTTTTCTATTTTCTTCCGCGACGGCAAAAATTACCTCATGCTTGCGCTGGTCATGGTCGGGAGCGCGCTGCTGATTGCCCTCGGCCTGGGCAAGCTTTTCGGCTGGGATATCGGCCTGACCGCCGGTATGCTCGCCGGGGCGATGACCTCCACGCCTGTGCTGGTCGGTGCAGGCGATACGCTTCGTCATTCCAGCATTCCCGCCGCCCAGCTTGCGACTTCGCTGGATAACCTGAGCCTGGGCTATGCCCTGACCTACCTGATTGGCCTGGTTAGCCTGATTGTTGGCGCTCGCTATTTGCCGAAGTTCCAGCATCAGGATTTACAAACCAGCGCCCAGCAGATTGCCCGCGAGCGCGGCCTCGATACCGATGCCAGCCGCAAAGTTTATCTCCCGGTGATCCGCGCCTACCGCGTCGGGCCGGAGCTTGTCGCCTGGGCCGACGGCAAAAACCTGCGCGAACTGGGCATTTATCGCCAGACCGGCTGCTACATCGAACGTATTCGCCGCAACGGCATTCTGGCCAACCCGGACGGGGATGCGGTGCTGCAAATGGGCGATGAAATCTCCCTCGTAGGCTACCCTGACTCGCATGCTCGCCTTGACCCAAGCTTCAGAAACGGTAAAGAGGTCTTTGACCGCGACCTGCTGGACATGCGTATCGTTACCGAAGAGATTGTGGTGAAGAACCACAACGCCGTGGGCCGCCGCCTGGCGCAGCTGAAGCTCACCGACCACGGCTGCTTCCTGAACCGCGTGATCCGCAGCCAGATTGAAATGCCTATCGACGACAACATCGTGCTGAATAAAGGCGATGTCTTACAAGTCAGCGGCGACGCAAGGCGCGTCAAAACCGTGGCCGAACGCATCGGCTTTATCTCCATCCACAGCCAGATTACCGACCTGCTGGCGTTCTGCGCCTTCTTTGTTATCGGTCTGATGGTAGGCATGGTGACCTTTCAGTTCAGCTCGTTTAGCTTTGGAGTCGGTAACGCCGCCGGGCTGCTGTTCGCCGGTATTATGCTTGGTTTCCTGCGCGCCAACCACCCGACCTTCGGCTACATCCCGCAAGGGGCGCTGAACATGGTGAAAGAGTTTGGCCTGATGGTGTTTATGGCGGGGGTAGGCCTGAGCGCGGGTAGCGGCATCAGCAACGGCCTCGGCGCGGTAGGCGGCCAGATGCTGATTGCCGGCCTTATCGTGAGCCTGGTGCCGGTCATCATATGCTTCCTGTTCGGCGCCTATGTTTTGCGTATGAACCGCGCGCTGCTGTTCGGGGCAATGATGGGGGCACGAACCTGTGCACCGGCGATGGAAATCATCAGCGACACCGCGCGCAGCAACATTCCTGCTCTGGGGTACGCCGGTACCTATGCTATCGCTAACGTGTTGTTAACCCTGGCCGGGACGCTCATTGTCGTGATATGGCCAGGTTTGTGATCGCAACCACAGACAAAGAAAAATACTTTTTTTTTATACCTGAGCGAACTTTCTGGCGGGGCGTCAGTCTGAATTAGTGCCACTGCTTTTCTTTGATGTCCCCAATTTGTGGAGCCCATCAACCCCGCCGTTTTCGGTTCAAGGTTGATGGGTTTTTATTTTTTAGGGCATTAACAACAAAGCGTTATCGGATTTTCCGCTCGTTCTATTCTGCATTCCCCAACCCAACAATCCTTCTCACCATCACCCGCATATCGTCGCGCCCCATCGGCTCGCGGTCGGTGACATAGTGCAGCGTCATGCCTTCCAGAAAAGCGTCCAGCGCTCTGGCGGTTAGCGGGTCGAAAAACGGCTCCAGCGCCTGCTGACTGCGCACCATCCACTCCTGCATGATGACTTTTAGCTGTGGATTGCAGCTGGCATAAGCATAAAGTTGGTACATCACCTGCATGTTGTACGGCGTGGCCACGCAGCCACCGCAAATCATATCGACAATCGCTTCGCAGGCCTCAGCCCGGCTGCTGGCCTGCTGCATACGTTCCCGATAGCTGTCCGACATCTGATGGGCAAACAGGGTAAACGCCTCGCACAGCAGCGACTCTATACCGGAAAAGTAGTAGGTCATTGATCCCAGCGAGACCCCGGCTTCAGCGGCAATTTTACGGTGCGTGATATCGCTGATGCCGTATTTCACCACCATATCCAGCGTTGCCTGCAGAATACGAGAGCGGCGTTCGGGGTCATTCCGGCGCGGGGCTTTGCTCATCATTACCTACCTGAATTTAGAGTATGGCGAAGAGTCTATACCGGGATATGTACAAATGTACACAAGCTTGCTAGTCTGCTCTCCTTATTTCTCTTTCACTGGTTGTTGTTCATGTCTGTCTCGCAGAGAAAAGCCTTACAGCTCCGCACCTGGGCTCTGTTTACCTTCTTCTTCCTCCCGGGCCTGGTGATGGCATCCTGGGCCACACGCACGCCCGCTATCCGCGATACGCTCAGCGTCTCTACGGCCGGGATGGGCATCGTATTATTTGGCCTGTCCATCGGGTCGATGGGCGGTATTCTCTGCTCCGGCTGGCTGGTGAAACGCTTTGGCACCCGCACCATTATTCGCAGCGGCATGACGCTGATGGTCATCGGAATGCTGGTGATGAGCCTCGCGCTTTACCTCGCCTCACCGTTACTGTTTGCCTTTGGCCTGGCGTTGCTCGGCAGTGGACTGGGTTCCGCCGAAGTGGCAATGAACGTTGAGGGCGCGATTATTGAAGGCCTGATGAAGAAAACCGTGCTGCCGATGATGCACGGCTTCTTTAGCCTGGGGACGCTGGTCGGCGCCGGGATAGGCTTAAGCCTGACCGCGTGGAACGTGGTCTCCTGGGGACACCTGCTGCTGATTGGCCTGGTGGTTATTGCGCCCATTGCTATCGCACTTATCGCCGTGCCGCATGGCGTAGGCAAAGACAATCCAGAAAAAAGCGAGACACACGAACCGCACCGCCCGTTTTATAAAGATATTCAGCTGCTGCTGATCGGCTTTGTCGTGCTGGCTATGGCGTTTGCCGAAGGCTCAGCCAACGACTGGCTGCCGCTGCTGATGGTCGACGGGCACGGCTTTAGCCCGACGTCCGGCTCGCTTATCTACGTTGGCTTTACCCTAGGCATGACGGTCGGACGCTTTACCGGCGGCTGGTTTATCGACCGCTACAGCCGAGTTATCGTGGTTCGCGCCTGCGCAATCATGGGCGTGATTGGCATCGGGATGATTGTCTTTGTCGACAGCGCGTTCCTTGCCGGCGTGTCGGTGATTCTTTGGGGGCTGGGCACGTCTCTGGGCTTCCCGCTGACCATTTCGGCGGCGGGCGATACCGGCCCCGATCCGGCCAGCCGCGTTAGCGTCGTGGCGGCTTCCGGCTATGTTGCCTTTTTAGTCGGGCCGCCGCTGTTAGGCTTCCTCGGCGAGCATTACGGCCTGCGTCACGCCATGCTGGTCGTGCTGACGTTAATGATTATTGCGGCGCTGGTTGCCCGCGCCGTAGCCAAACCCGGGCAACCTTCCGGGCAGGCTTTAGAGACTGAATAATGGAGAGTTCAATGAGCATCAAACTGATTGCAGTAGACATGGACGGCACTTTTCTTGATGACGCTAAAACCTACAACCGCGAACGCTTTGCGGCGCAATATCAGCAGATGAAGGAACAAGGCATTCGCTTTGTGGTGGCCAGCGGTAACCAGTATTTCCAGCTGATTTCTTTCTTCCCGGATATTGCCCACGAGATCTCTTTCGTCGCTGATAACGGCGGCTGGGTGGTCAGCGAAGGCGAAGATATGTTTAACGGTGAGCTGACAAAGCAGGAGTTCAACACGGTTGTCGATCATCTGCTGACGCTGCCGCACGTGGAAATCATCGCCTGCGGCAAACGTAACGGCTATACCCTTAATAGCTACGACGATGACTTTAAGGCGCTGGCGGCGAAGTTCTACCACCGTCTTGAGCACGTGGAAAACTTCTCCGGCCTCGACGACGTATTCTTCAAGTTCGCCCTGAACCTGCCGGATAGCCAACTGGATGAAACCATGGACGCCCTCGGTGCGGAGCTGGAAGGCATTATGGTGCCGGTCACCAGCGGACACGGCTCTATCGACCTGATTATTCCGGGCATTCATAAGGCCAACGGTTTGCGCATCCTGCAGGAAAAGTGGGGCATCAAAGACAGCGAGGTCGTGACCTTCGGCGACGGCGGCAACGACATAGAGATGCTGACCCAGGCCGGGTTCGGTTTTGCTATGGCCAACGCGCCGGACAAAATTAAGCGTCTTGCCAGCCACCAGGCTGGGAATTGCAACCAGCAAGGTGTGCTGGACGTGATCGACAAGATCCTGAAAAAAGAAGCGCCGTTTAACTAACGACCTTTGAGAACAACAATGTTAACGATAAGAAAAGCAACCCCGCCGGATTTTGATGCGCTGGCGGAAATCTGGGAGGCGTCAGTCCGCGCCACGCATGACTTTTTGCCTGAGCAAAATATCAGAGCGCTGAAGCCCCAGGTTCGCGAACGCTACATGCCGCAGATCCCAATGCTGCTGGCGGCCGATGAAGCTGGCGAACCACTCGGTTTTATCGGCTGCCACGAAAACCGCATTGAAATGCTGTTTGTTGCGCCCGAGAGCCGTGGCACAGGCGTGGGCAAGCAGCTTTTGCAGTTGGCCATTGAGCAGCTGCAGGTTGATGAAGTGGACGTGAATGAGCAGAACCCGCAGGGCGTGGGTTTCTATCTGCATATGGGTTTTGCACAGATCGGGCGTTCAGAACTCGACGGCGAAGGGAATCCTTTCCCTTTGCTGCATTTGAAGCTGAAACGGTAGTTTTACCCTCTTCCTGAGAGCTGTCTCTAAGTCACAAATACGCTTTATGCCGGAACCGAGCCTCGCTTCTTATTTTTACCCTCACCCTAACCCTCTCCCTGGAAGGGAAAGGGAATAAACAATGTTTCCCATAACTTTTGTTTTCCCCCTCTCCCTCTGGGAGAGGGCCGGGGTGAGGGGGAAAGCTGACCTCTGACTAAAACTGATTCTTCAGCTGTTCCCGGCGATACTCGCCCTGCCGTTCCAGCATCCAGCCAGGATATTCCCGCGGCAGCTCGCTCACCGCGTTCAGCCTTTCAAGCTCATCATCGCTAAAGCGAATGCCCGTCGCGGCGATGTTGTCACTGAGCTGCTCGAGGCGCTTCGCGCCGATAATCACCGTCGTCACCGCCTGCTGATGCAGCAGCCACGCCAGCGCAATCTGCGCCACGGAAACGCCTTTTACATCGGCAATTTCGCGCATCACATCCACGCAATCGAACGCGCGATCTTTGTTGACCGGCGGGAAGTCAAACTCCAGGCGGCGGCTGCCGGTTTCGGCTTTCCCGTCGCGATCGTACTTACCGCTAAGCAACCCGCCCGCAAGCGGACTCCATACCATCAGGCCGACGCCCTCGCTCTGCATCATCGGCACCAGCTCGCGTTCCAGGTCACGTCCGGCGATAGTGTAATAGGCCTGCAAAGAGGCAAAGCGCGTCAGCCCCAACCTTTCGGAGATCCCCAACGCCTTCATGATTTGCCAGGCCGCCCAGTTAGAGACGCCGATATAGCGCACCAGTCCCTGCTGCACCAGCGAGTCCAGCGCACGAAGCGTTTCCTCTATCGGCGTGGCGGGGTCAAAGCCGTGGAGCTGATACAGGTCGATATAGTCGAGCTGTAGCCGCTGCAGGCTATCTTTAACGCTGTTCAGGAGATGGAAACGCGATGAGCCACGGGAGTTCGGCCCGGCGGTGCCGGTTTCGCCAAATGCCTTGGTAGCCACCACCACATTCTCACGCGGCACGTTAAGGTTTTTCAGCGCCTGCCCGGTGATAATTTCCGAACGCCCGCCGGAGTATACGTTGGCCGTGTCGATAAAGTTAATCCCGGCGTCCAGAGCACTGCCGACCAGGCTGTCGGCATCTTTTTGCGCGAGCTGGCCAATTTTGCCCCATATGCCGTCTTCGCCGCCAAAGGTCATGGTGCCAAGGCAAAGCTCTGAAACAAACAGGCCGGTATTACCTAGTTTTTTATAACGCATAGCGGTACCTCATGGTCAGGGTTTCAGGAAGGAAGAGTGCGGACTGTTAGTTATACGCGTCGAGTCCGGCTCTGGAATGGGGAATTTCTGCTCATTCCTTGCCTGTTTCTGCCTGAATCAGAGGTAGCGAAGTAGCTGCAATAAACCGTAGCCCACCAGCGCCGCCCAGAGCAGCATTGGCAGAGAGTAAAGGTGGAAGCGCCACCAGATGCGGCGATCGTTTGCCATACGAAGGGCAATCAGGTTCGCCAGCGAGCCTGGCAACAGGCCAAAACCGCCAATATTGACCGCAAAGGCCAGCAGCAGCGAGGCAGGCACATAGTTCAGCAGCAAAATAGTGGCAGGAACGTTGCTGATAAACTGTGAGAGCAAGACGCCAAGGCTAAATAGCCCGCCTGAAGAAAGCTGAGCCACGCCCTGAAGCGAATGCTGCAACGCCGGAAGCTGAGTGATGAGGTGCACGTCAATAAACATCACCATAAACACCGCCAGCAGGCTCCAGTCGATGCTGAGCAGTACTTTACGCGCCAGTACCAGGAACCCAAGCGCAATCAACCCCAGCCCCCAGATTTCAAGCTTCAGCTCCAGCGCAAGAATAAACACGATATAGAACGCCAGGCAGCACCAGACCAGCTTAGGCTGCCACTGGCTTTCATTTGCCTCGCCAGCATAGTGCAGCGGCTTTGGCTTAAAGCAAAACCACGCCAGCACCAGCAGGCTGACGGTCATCGCCAGCGCCAGCGGCGTCATCTGCCAGGTAAACGCCCCGAAGGAAAGCCCTGAATGCCCCCACAGCAGGATATTCTGTGGATTACCGACAGGCGTTAACAAAGAGCCGGCATTGACCGCCAGCGCCTCAAAGATAATTAGCTTGCTGGCCGGTACCGAGCAGAGTTTTTTCAGCGTGATGGTCAGCGGAACGATGATAAACAGCGCGACATCGTTGGTCAGGAAGGTGGACAGCAACGCCGCTGCCGCCACCATGAACAGCGCCAGCTGGCGCTCGTTGGCAAAGCGCGCCACCATCTTGCGGCCCAGCACGTCGAAATACCCGCTCAGCTCCACACCTTTGGTCAACATCATCAGCCCGGTCAGGGTAATGATGGTGTGCCAGTCGATAGCCGCGGGCCACAAAGCCGGGCGGAACGGCACCGCCAGGCTTAGGGCAACGCCGATAAGCAGTAATAAATGCAGGAATCGATCGCGCAGGAAAGGCTGCGCCAGACGCAGCAGCATGTTTAGCCGATACCCCGCTCTGCGCTGAATTTACGGAAAGCGTCCAGCGTCTCTTCGCTGACGTGGTGCTCGACGCCTTCGGCATCAATGCGCGCGGTCTCCGGGCTGATGCCCAGCGCGAGAAAGAAGTTTTCAACGATTTGATGACGCTCGCGGCTTTGCTGCGCCAGTTTTTCACCTTCCGGCGTTAAAAAGACCCCACGCCACGGGATTTGCTCAATCAGACCAACGGAGGCCAGACGCTTTAGCATCTTTGCCACCGTAGGCTGGGAAACGCCCAGGCGAGCGGCCATATCGACCTGGCGAACCTCACCCACTTCATGAATCAAATCAGAAATCAGCTCAACATAATCATCAATTAACTCACGGCGGTGCGCTTCACGTACCTGCCTGAAGCCCTCAACATGCTCTTCAATATTCGGTAATGGCGTCACTTTTTCGCTGTTCTTTTGCCCTACCCGACGGCTCATAGTGCTTCCTCTTCCAGTGGCGCGGCGTCGTCATCTGACAACGGAAGGCGTCATTGTAAACCAGCATTGCTCATCCACAAAAATTTAACGAAATAGCCATGGCTATAAAATATAGCCTGTGCTATACCTGTATGTAATGCAGTCAGACCTGTTTATGGAAAAACGGTCGCACGGCTAACAGGAGGACGCTATGAACGAATTTAAGAGGTGCATCAACGTGTTTACTCAATCTCCCTTCCAGGTACGCTTAATGCTGCTGAACATGATTTGTGACTGGGTTTCAGGCAAATCGCAGCAAAAAGAAGAAAAAACCCAATAACGCCAGGCATCCGCCGCCTGGCGACTCCGCTTAGCGTTGGTGGCTAACGGTCATTCTTTTGTCACATTCTCCCTGCAAAATTCCCGCTAATGGCTACTTTGGCCGAGCTTTAACCCCATCATTTGTCGGATTTGCTATCCGTCTCGCAAAACAGCTGTCTGTTATCAGTTGATCTTCTTATCTTACGGCTCTATCTTCTTGCAGCCCTGCACATGAAGCGGCTCGCAGATGCGGTGCTACTCCCCTTCGTTTCCGTCTGTCAGGCAGGCTCTACCCTTATCGCCAGGGTCACCGCATGGCGTTTTGCAAGACCATAATAAAGATGAATGTAACGGTTAAAGATACCCTGACTGCTCGCGGAATCATGCTGAATCCGTGGACCGGTTTCTATTTTCTTCAGTCCCTTTTAATTAACTTTGCGCTCGGCTACGAATTTAGCCTGCTTTACGCGGTTGCCTTTAGCTGCGTGCTTTTACTGCTTTGGCGCACGACACCGCGTTTCCAGAAAGTCTTGATTGGGCTTTGCAGCGCCGTGGCTGCGATGTACTTCCCGTTTAGCCAGGCCTACGGCTCGCCGAACTTCAATACGTTACTGGCGCTGCACTCAACCAATTTTGAAGAGTCCACGGAGATAATGACTATCTTCCCGTGGTACAGCTACGTGGTTTCCCTCTTTATTCTCGCGCTTGGCGTAATGGCATTGCGCCGCAAAGGTGAAGAAAAACGCCGGTGGAGTCATTTCGATAGCTTATGCCTGGCCGTCAGCGTGGGCTGTTTTTTCGTCACCCCGCTGAACAACCTCGCCTACGGCGGCGTATTTAAATTTAAAGACACGGGCTACCCGGTAGTTCGCTTTGTGAAAGACGTCGTGGTCAATAACCACGAAGTCATTGAAGAACAGACCCGCATGAAGGAGCTTTCTCAGCAGAAAGACTCCTGGAACGTGGTTTCTGTTCAGCCTAAGTACCACACTTATGTGGTGGTGATTGGCGAGAGCGCCCGCCGCGACGCGCTGGGTGCCTTTGGCGGCCACTGGGATAACACCCCGTTTGCAAGCCAGGTAAAAGGCAACCTGTTTATGGATTACGTCTCCGCCAGCGGCTCTACGCAAAAATCGCTGGGGCTGACGCTGAACCGCGTTGTAGACGGCAAACCACAGTATCAGGATAACTTTGTCACCTTAGCAAACCGCGCCGGCTTCCAGACGTGGTGGTTCTCAAATCAGGGCCAAATCGGCGAATACGATACCGCCATCGCCAGCATCGCAAAACGCGCCGATGAAGTGCAGTTCCTGAAGAACGGTGATTTTGAGGCCGATAAAAATACCCGCGACGAAGCGCTGTTAAAAATGACGGCTCAGGTTTTTGCCACGCAGCGCAGTACGCCGCAGCTGATTGTGCTGCATTTGATGGGCTCTCATCCGCAGGCCTGCGATCGTACTCAGGGCAAATATAAAGATTTTGTCCAGTCCAAAGAGACGTCCTGCTATCTCTACAGCATGACGCAAACCGACGACCTGCTAAAACAGCTTTATCTGCAGCTGCAAAACACCGGGAACAGCTTCTCGATGGTCTATTTCTCCGATCACGGGCTGGCGTTTAAAGAGCGTGGCACCGACGTGCAGTACCTGGCGCATGACGATAAGTTTCAGCAGAATTTCCAGGTGCCATTTATGGTGCTGTCGAGCGACGACGCTACGCACAGGCTCATTAAAGCGCGCCGCAGCGCCAATGACTTCCTGAATTTCTTCTCTGCATGGACGGGGATTAAGGCGAAAGAACTCACGCCGAAGTACAAGTTTATTTCCGAGCAAAAAGCCGGGCCGACCTGGATTACCAACTTCAATCTACAGAGAGTGGACTATACTCATCTGCAGACGGATATCTTTGAGACCAGGACGCGTTAATCGGCCAGCCGGTTTACAGGTAAAAAAAAATCCGCCACGTGGGCGGATTTTTTATTTCAATCCCGGAAGGGATTAGAAGCGGTAGCCTACGCCAGCAATCCAGGTGCCAACGTCAACGCTACGAATACGGCTCTGCTCGTAGGAGAAGTCAAGAGCAACGTTTTCGATTGGGTTGAACTGCAGGCCAGCACCGTAGGAGAAGCCGTAGTCGCTCACAGAGTTATGCTCTGGGAATGCGGTCTGCTGGAATTTACCGTAGCCAACACCGACCACGCCGTAGATGCTTGCCCAGTCGTTGATGCGGTAAGCAGGACCAGCGGTGATGCCGTAGTACTGACCTTTGTTGTACACGCCGTCCTGAGTGTCGCTTTTCTGGGTGTAGGTGAAGGAACCGATGTAGCCCAGCGGGGTATCATTTTCGTAACGGTATTTCAGGTTGAAACCGCCAGCTTTGTTAGCAACGCCCTGCATATCGCTCTGAGCATAACCACCGGTTACGGTGCTGGTTGCTGCAGATGCGGTACCTACGGAAACGGCCAGTACACAGGCCAGTGCTGAAAGACATGCAATTTTTTTCATAATATCCACCTCAAATGTGCTTCAAGTAAGTCCTAAGTTTTAAATATAACAAAAGGATGACAGAAACTCTTCGCCAATTGTGTTGTCTAATGAACCTTTTCATGTAACATAACATTTCCACTACATGTTAACTCACTAAAAAACTTGAGGAATAAGGCCGTGCGACGGCAAATATTAACCCCTATAACAATTCCGTCATTCAGATAATTCTGGAATTATTTTTGACATAAACTGACAAAACTGCCCGATCTTACTCCACGCCATGAGAATTTTTCTTAATGAAAATTCAACCAGCCATAACTTAATCCTTTAGACTGGGCTGACTTTTATTTTCTTGACCAAATACAAACAAATACTGACAAGGTACAGGATGCCGCAAACCTCCCGTAATATACCGCGCTGGCTGCCCATCGTGGTTCTGCTTATTGCCATGACGTCAATTCAGAGCGGCGCTTCGCTGGCTAAATCATTATTCCCGCTCATTGGCCCCCAGGGCGTCACTTCGCTGCGTCTGTTTCTGGGGACGCTAATCCTTGTGGTGATTTTTAAGCCCTGGCGACTGCGCTTTAAGCCAGAGCAGCGTCTACCTCTGCTGTTTTATGGGCTGGCGCTGGGGAGCATGAATTACCTCTTTTATGTCTCGCTGCGCACCGTGCCACTGGGCATTGCTGTAGCGCTAGAATTTACCGGGCCGCTGGCCGTTGCGCTCTTTGCCTCACGCCGGGCGGTGGACTTTATCTGGGTGGTGCTGGCGGTCGCCGGGCTGTGGTTCCTGCTGCCGCTGGGCCAGGATATCTCCCACGTTGACCTTGCTGGCGCTGCCTATGCGCTGGGGGCAGGTGCCTGTTGGGCGGTCTATATTATTGCCGGGCAAAAAGCAGGCGCAGAGCACGGCCCGGCGACGGTTGCTTTTGGTTCTCTGATTGCGGCGATTATCTTTGTTCCGCTGGGCGCATGGGAAGCGACCAGCTCGCTGCTGCAATGGTCGCTCCTGCCCGTTGGCCTGGCGATTGCCGTGCTCTCGACGGCGCTGCCCTACTCGCTGGAAATGATTGCGTTAACCAGGTTACCTACCCGCACTTTCGGCACGCTGATGAGCCTGGAACCCGGCCTTGCGGCGCTGTCGGGCATGTTGTTCCTCGGTGAGCACCTGACGCTGGTGCAATGGCTGGCGTTGCTCTCCATCATCGCAGCTTCAGTGGGTTCAACGCTGACCATGAAGCGCGAAACGCAGCTTAAAAATGTCGACATAAATTAATCCGTCGCCCTGCATTTAATGCGGTGATAATTACCGCATTAAATGATTTACCCGCAATCAAGCACTTATATTTTGTCCACCGGGTAATACTCAATAAGAATTATTTTCTTTTCGCTGTCATATTTATTCATTCTTTTTGACACGAATTTGAAAGTAGAGATAACCCACTGTTCCACAATGCATTTGCTTTTACCACTTTCCTCTCGCTATCGGTTTGATAGGTATTACCCTCACCAGCAAAGTAAAAAAGCGGTGCTATACTTATTGCCGGTAATTCATTGGGACACCAACATCAAGAGGATGAAAGATTATGAGTACCGCTAAACTGGTAAAAACTAAATCTACAAACCTGCTATATACCCGCAATGATGTGAAAGACAGCGAGAAAAAAGCCACCATCGAGCTGCTGAATCGCCAGGTCGTCCAGTTCATCGACTTGTCGCTGATTACCAAACAGGCTCACTGGAACATGCGCGGGGCTAACTTTATTGCCGTACACGAAATGCTGGACGGCTTCCGCACGGCGCTGACCGAACACCTCGACACCATGGCCGAACGTGCCGTGCAGCTGGGCGGTGTTGCTCTGGGCACCACTCAGGTGATCAACAGCAAAACCCCGCTGAAAAGCTACCCGCTCGACATTCATACCGTTCAGGAACACCTGAAAGAACTGGCCGATCGTTATGCCATCGTAGCCAACGACGTGCGTAAAGCCGTCAGTGAAGCGAAAGACGAAGACACCGCAGATATTTTGACCGCCGCATCCCGCGATCTGGACAAATTCCTGTGGTTCATCGAGTCCAACATTGAATAACGCATAGTTTTTTCCTATGGCCCCCTCCCCGCCCGGGGTCGGGGCCTGCACCAAAACAGCGCAGACCATTGCTCAATTCATAGCCCAAAGTTAATAAAATGTAATAATCACCTCACACAATCGTTAACGAATGATTGTTTTGTCCTCTGATTTCGCGGTAAAACTACCCCCTACCCTGCCGGTTCATTTTGCGCACCAAAATGGTGCACCATAACGGTGCGTTATGACTGGCTTGCAACGCTCAATGTGCAATGTTAAATAATCACATCCTTGCAAAACAGTAAGTTGCAATTTTGGCACGATTCTTTCATGAGTCGCCGCTGACGCAGGGGATCGCCCCGTGGATTAACAAAGGAAATGCTATGAAGTCGATTTTGAAAGTTTCACTGGCAGCACTTACCCTGGCTTTTGCAGTATCTTCCCATGCCGCTGATAAAAAACTGGTCGTTGCGACCGATACCGCGTTCGTTCCTTTTGAATTCAAGCAAGGCGATAAATATGTCGGCTTTGACGTGGATCTGTGGGCCGCTATCGCTAAAGAGCTGAAGCTGGACTACACCCTGAAGCCAATGGACTTCAGCGGCATCATTCCTGCCCTGCAGACTAAAAACGTTGACCTGGCGCTGGCCGGTATAACCATCACCCCTGAGCGCGAAAAAGCGATCGACTTCTCCGACGGCTACTACAAAAGCGGCCTGCTGGTGATGGTCAAAGCCAACAACAACGACATCAAAAGCGTAAAAGATCTGGACGGTAAAGTGGTCGCGGTTAAAGGCGGCACCGGTTCCGTTGATTACGCGAAAGCCAACATCAAAACCAAAGACCTGCGTCAGTTCCCTAACATCGATAACGCGTACATGGAACTGGGCACCAACCGCGCTGACGCGGTTCTGCACGACACGCCAAACATCCTGTACTTCATCAAAACCGCCGGTAACGGTCAGTTCAAAGCGGTAGGTGAGTCTCTGGAAGCACAGCAATACGGCATCGCCCTGCCTAAAGGCAGCGACGAACTGCGCACCAAAATCAACGGCGCGCTGAAAACCCTGAAAGAGAACGGCACGTACAACGAAATCTACAAAAAATGGTTCGGTACTGAACCAAAATAATAATTCTAAGCGTTAAGTAAGACCTGAGGGGCGCCTTTCGCCCCTCTTATTATTAAACGCCTCCAGCGCCTTAAGACCCCGGTCTGAAGCGCAAAGAGGTGAACCACGGTAGACAACAGGAACACATCATGCAGTTTGACTGGAGCGCCATTTGGCCTGCAATTCCCATCTTGTTTGAAGGCGCTAAGATGACCCTATGGATTTCAATCCTGGGGCTTTGCGGCGGTTTAGTAATTGGTTTAGTCGCGGGCTTTGCTCGCACCTACGGCGGTTGGATTGCCAACCACGTTGCCCTTGTTTTCATCGAAGTGATTCGCGGCACGCCTATCGTGGTGCAGGTAATGTTTATTTACTTCGCCCTGCCGATGGCCTTTACCGATCTGCGTATCGATCCGTTTAGCGCCGCCGTCGTCACCATCATGATCAACTCCGGGGCTTACATCGCAGAGATAACCCGTGGTGCGGTACTGTCTATCCACAAAGGCTTCCAGGAAGCTGGCCTGGCGCTGGGGCTGTCTAAACGTGAAACCATTCGCCACGTGATCATGCCGCTGGCGCTGCGCCGTATGCTGCCGCCGCTGGGTAACCAGTGGATAATCAGCATCAAAGACACCTCGCTGTTCATCGTTATCGGTGTGGCAGAGCTGACTCGTCAGGGTCAGGAAATTATCGCCGGTAACTTCCGCGCGCTGGAGATTTGGAGCGCCGTTGCGGTCTTCTATCTGATTATTACCCTGGTGCTGAGCTTCGTGCTGCGTCGCCTTGAAAGAAGGATGAAAATCCTGTGATTGAATTTAAAAACGTCTCCAAGCACTTTGGTCCAACCCAGGTGCTGCACAATATTGACCTGAACATCAAACAGGGCGAAGTGGTGGTGATTATCGGGCCAAGCGGCTCCGGTAAATCCACGCTGCTGCGCTGCATCAACAAGCTGGAAGAAATCACCAGCGGCGACCTGATCGTCGACGGCCTGAAGGTAAACGATCCGAAGGTCGACGATCGCCTGATCCGCCAGGAAGCCGGCATGGTGTTCCAGCAGTTCTACCTTTTCCCGCACCTGACGGCGCTGGAAAACGTCGCCTTCGGCCCGATCCGCGTGCGCGGCATGAAGAAAGACGCTGCCGATAAGCTGGCCAAAGAGCTGCTGGCGAAGGTTGGCCTGGCAGAGCGCGCGCATCACTACCCGTCAGAGCTTTCCGGCGGCCAGCAGCAGCGTGTGGCTATCGCCCGCGCGCTGGCGGTAAAACCGAAGATGATGCTGTTTGATGAGCCAACGTCGGCCCTTGACCCGGAACTGCGTCACGAAGTCCTGAAAGTTATGCAGGACCTGGCTGAAGAAGGCATGACCATGGTTATCGTCACCCACGAAGTCGGCTTTGCCGCCAAGGTGGCCTCCCGCCTGATCTTTATTGATAAAGGTCGCGTGGCGGAAGACGGTAACCCACAGGAGCTTATCGACAACCCGCCGAGCCCGCGCCTGCGCGAGTTCCTGCAGCACGTCGCATAACGTTTCACTCAGGGCGGCTAAGCCTGGCCGCCCTGCTTTTTCTGGAATTATCCCGCTTTTTACCTCACCAAAATCTCAGCCACTATACTTACTCCTTTGTCCGATTTCTCAGTCCGGAGGAGCGCTGTGCGATGGATCCTGATATTACTGTTTAGCCTGATGAGCCTGCCCGGCCATGCGGTCACCTTACCCGCCGCCGCCGTTGCCGCCTCAACGTCCCAAAGCAGTACCGCAGCACCGGCAGAGCCCGGCGTAGAAGAAAAGAAAAAAGCTTATTCGGCGCTCGCCGACGTCCTGGACAACCCCAGGTCCCGCAGTGAACTCATCGAGCAGCTTCGCAAAGTCGCCGCTGACGACGCCTCGCCAGGCGTGCCTGCTATCACGCCACCGGACACGCTCACCGAAGATAAAACCGTGCTCGAAAACGTCACCGACGTCAGTCGCCGCTACGGGGGAGAACTCACGCAGCGCTTTGAGCAGCTCCAGCAAAACATTGCCAGCGCACCGAGGAAAGCCTTTAACCAGCAGACTTTCTTCAATGCGCTGAGCCACTTCGCGATGCTTGCCAGCGCCGTCTTCGTATTTTATTTTCTGCTTCGCGCCTGCGTCCGGCCGCTGTGGGCCAAAATGGGCGACTGGGGGCGAAGAAAAAATCGCGACCATACCAACTGGCTTCACCTGCCGATAACCATCCTCGGCGCTTTCGCGGTGGATATCCTGCTGCTGGCGCTGACGCTGTTCGTCGGGCAGCTCCTCAGCGACAAAATGAACGCCGGCAACGCCACCATCGCGCGCCAGCAGGGGCTGTTTCTCAACGCCTTTGGGCTTATCGAGTTCTTCAAAGCCGTTCTGCGCCTCATTTTCAGCCCGCGCTTCCCGGCGCTGCGCCCCTTCCCCATCGGCGACCAGGGCGCCCGCTACTGGAGCCTGCGCCTTTCGTGGCTGAGTACGCTCATTGGCTACGGATTATTGGTGGTGGTGCCGATTCTCGCCAATCAGGTTAACGCCCAGATCAGCGCCACGGTCAACGTGGTGGTGATGCTGCTGATCACCGTCTGGGCGCAGTACCTGATTTTCCACAATAAACGCGCCATCCAGCAAAGCCTGATTCACCTGGCAGACCGCTCAATGAGCTTCTTTAGCCTGTTTATTCGTGCTTTTGCGCTCATCTGGCACTGGCTCGCCAGCCTCTACTTTGTGGTGCTGTTTTTCCTTTCGCTCTTCGATCCGGGCAACAGCCTGAAATTTATGATGGGCGCCTCGCTGCACAGCCTGACGATCATCGGCGTGGCGGCGTTTATCTCCGGCATGCTTTCACGCTGGATAGCAAAAACCATCACCCTTTCTCCCCAGGTGCAGCGTAATTACCCCGAGCTGCAAAAACGCCTTAACGGCTGGATATCCGTCTCGCTGAAGCTGGCGCGCATTCTTACCGTTTGCGTAGCAGTCATGCTGCTGCTGGATGCCTGGGGACTTTTCGATGTCTGGCAATGGCTTACCCAGGGTGCCGGAGAGAAAACCGTCGATATCCTGATTCGCATCGTGCTTATCCTTTTCTTCTCTGCGGTCGGCTGGACGCTGCTGGCAAGCCTGATCGAAAACCGCCTCGCGTCGGATATCCACGGCCGCCCAATGCCAAGTGCGCGGGCCCGCACGCTGCTGACGCTGTTCCGTAACGCGCTGGCCGTGGTGATAAGCACCATCACCATCATGATCCTGCTTTCTGAAATTGGCGTGAATATTGCGCCGCTGCTGGCCGGGGCGGGCGCGTTGGGGCTGGCGATAAGCTTTGGCTCGCAAACATTGGTAAAGGATATTATTACCGGGATATTCATTCAGTTTGAAAATGGGATGAACACCGGCGACTACGTCACCATCGGGGCGATTACCGGCACCGTAGAAAAAATGTCTATCCGTTCGGTGGGCGTCCGCCAGGATACCGGGGCTTACCACATCATCCCCTGGTCATCGATAACGACCTTCGCCAACTTTGTGCGCGGGATCGGCTCCTTCGTCGCAAACTATGACGTCGACAGGCAGGAGGACGTGGATAAAGCTAACCGGGTGCTGAAAGAGGCGGTGGAAGCGCTGATGGGCCAGGAAGATATTCGCATGCTGGTGATTGGCGAGCCGACGTTCTCAGGCATCGTGGGGCTGACAAACCAGGCCTTTACGGTGAGAGTCACCTTTACCACCCTGCCGCTAAAACAGTGGACGGTGCGCTACGCGCTCGACGGCATGGTCAAAAAACACTTTGATGATGCGGGCATCAGGCCACCGGTGCAAACCGTGCAGGTCATGCAGCCGGGTGCCGATGCGGTGCAGACCTTACAGGCCTCAGAAGCGGCGGCGGGTGCGTTACCCCCCGCCAGCCCGACCGGCTAATTATTTCCCGCGGTTTTTTTTGCCCAGCGTGCGCGCTGGGCATCATCCATAAAGCTCCAGGCGATGAAACGGCTCTGCTTTTGCCCCTGGGCCATCTCTTTTTTCACCACTTTCACCACGCCGGTTTCCTGCATCACGCGGTACAGCGCCGGCAGATTTTCACCTTTTGACACCAGCGAGGTGAACCACAGAACCTGGCGACCAAAAGCCTTACTTTCTTTGATCATCTGGCTAACGAAGGCCACTTCGCCCCCTTCGCACCACAGCTCCTGCTCGCGGCCGCCAAAGTTAAGCGCACCATCTTCGCTCTGCCCAAGATTGCGACGCTTACGTTCGCTCACGCTGCGGGCCGCCTCCACCGAGTCGTGGAACGGCGGGTTGCACAGCGTGGCGTCGTAGGTTTCATTTTTGTGGATAATCCCGTCCAGAATACAGGCGGCATTTTTCTGGCGGCGAAGGCGAATCATGCGGCTCAGCCCAGGATTGCCGTCAATAATTTGCTGGGCGCTGCGGAACGCAGCATCGTCCAGCTCAGAGCCGGTAAAGCGCCAGCCGTATTCGTGCTGCCCGATCAGCGGATAGATGCAGTTGGCGCCCACGCCGATATCCAGCACGGAAGCCTGAGCGGGCACGGCACCGTCGTTACCTTCCGCCAGCAGATCGGCCAGATGGTGAATATAGTCCGCGCGCCCCGGCACCGGCGGGCAAAGGAAACCTTCCGGAATATCCCACTGCTTTACCTGATAGAAATGAGCCAGCAACGCCTGGTTCAGCGCCTTAACCGCTAACGGATCGGCAAAATCGACGGTGGTATCACCGTGCGGTCCCTGACGCAAAAACGCGGCCAGCGCCGGGCTGCTTTCGGTTAACGCGGCAAAGTCATAGCGACTGCGGTGGCGGTTGCGCGGGTGCAAACCAGGTTTAGTGGCGGCTGGGGTTTTCATCGGGGCTTCTCCTTGTGTGGGCGCGTAAGATACTCTGCTCTCTGCGTCGGGTAAATACATCGACGGCGATTTGACCTCTTCAACATCAATTCAGGTGCGCAATGAGTAAAAAACGTTATTACTACGAGCCCTCGGTGGGCCACGGCTTACCGCACGACCCGCTGAACGCTATTGTCGGGCCGCGCCCGATTGGCTGGATTTCCTCCTGCAACCTGCAGGGCCAGCGTAATCTCGCACCTTACAGCTTCTTTAACTGTTTTAACTATCGCCCACCAATCATTGGTTTCGCCAGTAGCGGCTGGAAAGACAGCGTCCAGAACATCCTCGACACCAAAGAGTTCGTCTGGAACCTGACCACACGCCCTCTTGCCGAACAGATGAACGAAACTTCCGTCACGCTCCCCCGTGGCGAAGATGAGTTTCAGCGCGCAGGCCTGACGCCGGTTGCAGGGACGAAGGTCAACGCCAGCCTGGTGGCGGAAAGCCCGGTCAACTTTGAGTGCCGCCTGTCGCAGTGCATTCGCCTGACGTCTGCCGACGGCGACGAGCTAAACAGCTGGCTGGTGCTGGGTGAAGTCGTTGCGGTGCATATTGATGAAGAACTGCTTATCGACGGCATTTACCAGACGGCGCTGGCAAAACCCGTGCTGCGAGCCGGGGGGCCCACCGCCTATTACACGGTCGATGAATCCCTGCGTTTCGACCTCGTCCGCCCCGACGCCCGTTAAATCAACAATATCAGCCACATAAATGTGTGTTTTTTGTCAGTTTTAGGTCAAGTTTTATCGTTCAAAAAACACGCATAAGTCCATCAATTTTTTGCGTCATTGCCTGCCAGCAGGAGAACTAAACTGTAACTGTCAGACAACAAAAAGGTGTTACGCTCTTAACGCTCAAGAGGATGTAAAGATGAAAAAACTGCTGTATTTCTCTGCGGTTATCTCTCTTGCTGCACTGCCTTTTGCCTCCATGGCAGCCCAGGAAATGAGTGACGCAAACCTTGGTCAAATGCAACCTATCGGCACCGTGACGGCCAAAGCCAGCAACCTTGACGATCTGCAGGCCAAACTGGCTGAAAAAGCCAAAGAACAGGGTGCCACCGGCTACGTGATTAACTCTGCGGGAGGTGATAACCACCTGTATGGTACTGCCACTATCTACAAATAGCCCTTGCCCAGGCCAGCAAAATGCCCTGCTT
>NZ_JBHIKW010000024.1:0-29114 GCF_042138895.1 Cedecea selenatireducens
TGGCCGTACCGTTGGTGCGGGCGTTGTTGCTAAAGTTATCGCTTAATCGCTGATAACATTTGACGCAATGCGCAAGAAGAGGGCATCATTTGATGCCCTTTTTGTACGCTTTCGAACCAGAACCTGGCTCATCAGTGATTTTTTACCGATAATCATTGCTGAGACAGGCTCTGAAGATGGCGTTTATGCCGGATAGCGCCTGAAAAGGGCCATTCGGTTTGGTTGCCTCGCCTGCGCGGGGCAAAAATGTTTGTCTGATTTATTGTGACAGGTTGGTTTATGAGTGCGAATACCGAAGCTCAAGGGAGCGGGCGTGGCCTCGAAGCGATGAAGTGGCTGGCAGTAGTCGTTTTGCTGCTCGTGGCAATCGTGGGCAACTACATTTATCGTGATATCACTCTGCCGCTTCGTGCACTGGCTGTGGTAATTCTGATTGCAGCGGCAGGTGGTGTTGCACTGCTGACGGTAAAAGGCAAAGCAACCGTAGCCTTTGCTCGCGAAGCGAGAACTGAAGTACGCAAGGTGATTTGGCCTACTCGCCAGGAAACTCTGCACACCACTTTAATCGTGGCCGCGGTTACCGCTGTGATGTCACTGATTTTGTGGGGGCTGGATGGTATTCTGGTCCGCCTGGTATCTTTTATTACTGGCCTGAGGTTCTGAGATGTCTGAAGCCCCTAAAAAGCGTTGGTACGTCGTTCAGGCGTTTTCCGGTTTTGAAGGTCGTGTAGCCACGTCGCTGCGCGAACATATCAAACTCCACAACATGGAAGAGCTGTTTGGCGAAGTCATGGTTCCAACCGAAGAGGTTGTTGAAATCCGTGGCGGCCAACGTCGTAAAAGCGAACGTAAATTCTTCCCTGGCTACGTTCTGGTCCAGATGGTGATGAACGACGCAAGCTGGCACCTGGTGCGTAGCGTTCCGCGCGTAATGGGTTTCATCGGTGGGACTTCCGATCGCCCAGCACCAATCAGCGATAAAGAAGTTGATGCGATCATGAACCGCCTGCAGCAGGTGGGTGATAAGCCGCGTCCGAAAACGCTGTTTGAACCAGGTGAAATGGTACGCGTTAGCGATGGTCCGTTTGCGGACTTCAATGGTGTAGTGGAAGAAGTGGATTACGAGAAGAGCCGCCTGAAGGTTTCCGTTTCCATCTTTGGACGTGCAACGCCGGTTGAACTGGATTTTGCTCAGGTTGAGAAAGCCTGATAATTTGATCGTTTAAGCAGCGATTATTGATTGCACAGGGCGCGAAATTGGCATACAATTTCGCGCCTTTTGTTTTTATGTGTCTCGTACACATAAGACGTTTATTCACGGGGAGCTTCTTTGAGGCGCTATTACCCAATCAGAGGATTTTAGAATGGCTAAGAAAGTACAAGCCTACGTCAAGCTGCAGGTTGCAGCTGGTATGGCGAACCCAAGTCCACCAGTTGGTCCAGCTCTGGGTCAGCAGGGTGTTAACATCATGGAATTCTGTAAAGCGTTCAACGCAAAAACTGAATCCCTGGAAAAAGGTCTGCCAATCCCGGTTGTTATTACCGTTTACGCTGACCGTTCTTTCACTTTCGTTACCAAAACCCCTCCAGCAGCAGTTCTGCTGAAGAAAGCGGCTGGTATCAAGTCTGGTTCCGGTAAGCCGAACAAAGACAAAGTGGGTAAAGTTTCCCGCGCTCAGCTGCAGGAAATCGCGCAGACCAAAGCTGCCGACATGACTGGTTCCGACATTGAAGCGATGACTCGCTCCATTGAAGGTACTGCACGTTCCATGGGCCTGGTAGTGGAGGACTAAGAAATGGCTAAACTGACCAAGCGCATGTCCGTGATTCGTGACAAAGTTGATGCAACTAAGCAGTATGACATCAACGAAGCTATCGCTCTGCTGAAAGAGCTGGCCACTGCTAAATTCGTAGAAAGCGTTGACGTTGCCGTTAACCTCGGCATCGACGCTCGTAAATCTGACCAGAACGTACGTGGTGCAACTGTACTGCCGCACGGTACTGGCCGTTCCGTTCGCGTAGCCGTATTTGCTCAGGGCCCTAACGCTGAAGCAGCTAAAGCTGCTGGCGCAGAGCTGGTAGGTATGGAAGATCTGGCTGACCAGATCAAGAAAGGCGAAATGAACTTCGACGTTGTTATCGCATCTCCAGATGCAATGCGCGTTGTTGGCCAGCTGGGTCAGGTTCTGGGTCCACGCGGCCTGATGCCAAACCCGAAAGTTGGTACCGTAACCCCTAACGTTGCAGAAGCAGTTAAAAATGCTAAAGCGGGTCAGGTTCGTTACCGTAACGACAAAAACGGCATCATCCACACCACCATCGGTAAAGTGGATTTTGACGCTGACAAACTGAAAGAAAACCTGGAATCTCTGCTGGTTGCGCTGAAAAAAGCAAAACCATCTCAGGCGAAAGGCGTGTACATCAAGAAAGTTAGCATCTCCACCACCATGGGTGCTGGTGTTGCCGTTGATCAGTCCGGTCTGACCGCGACTGTGGCGAACTAATAATCGCCTTTACGCGGGCGAAAGATTAGTCTAATATCTTACGCCCGTTGTTCTGTTAATGCAGAACACAAAGAATTTTCGGTTGGAGCCTGGCCTTATCCAGGCCTCCGTCCAAGACCGCAGGTGTTTCGCAAGAGACTTAATTGCCTGCGTAGACGGTGACAGAACCTGAAGAATATTTTTAGATAGTCTTTAGCTTGTTTCTGCTCACCGTATGTAGACGCGTTTTTCCATTGTGGTTAAGCGCGAAGTGAGTTTCGGGACTTCTGTCCCGGCTAAAACCCAGGAGCAAAAGCTAATGGCTTTAAATCTTCAAGACAAACAAGCGATTGTTGCTGAAGTCAGCGAAGTAGCCAAAGGCGCGCTGTCTGCAGTAGTTGCGGATTCCCGCGGCGTTACTGTAGATAAAATGACCGAACTGCGTAAAGCAGGTCGCGAAGCCGGCGTTTACATGCGTGTTGTTCGCAACACCTTGCTGCGCCGTGTTGTTGAGGGTACTCAGTTTGAGTGCCTGAAAGACGCGTTCGTTGGTCCGACCCTGATTGCATATTCTATGGAACACCCGGGCGCTGCTGCTCGTCTGTTCAAAGATTTCGCTAAAGCGAATGCAAAATTTGAGGTCAAAGCCGCTGCCTTTGAAGGTGAGCTGATCCCGGCGTCGCAAATCGACCGCCTGGCAACTCTGCCGACCTACGAAGAAGCAATTGCACGCCTGATGGCAACCATGAAAGAAGCTTCGGCTGGCAAACTGGTTCGTACTCTGGCTGCTGTACGCGATGCAAAAGAAGCTGCTTAATCGCAGTTTTCTTTATCAAGTATTCGCTTACGTATAAACTTATTCTGATATTCAGGAACAATTTAAATGTCTATCACTAAAGATCAAATCATTGAAGCAGTATCCGCTATGTCCGTAATGGACGTTGTAGAACTGATCTCTGCAATGGAAGAAAAATTCGGTGTTTCTGCTGCTGCTGCTGTAGCTGTTGCTGCTGGCCCAGCTGAAGCTGCTGAAGAGAAAACTGAGTTCGACGTTATTCTGAAAGCTGCTGGCGCTAACAAAGTTGCCGTAATCAAAGCAGTTCGTGGCGCAACTGGCCTGGGTCTGAAAGAAGCTAAAGACCTGGCAGAAACCCCGAATGCCGTTCTGAAAGAAGGCATCAGCAAAGACGACGCAGAAGCTCTGAAAAAATCTCTGGAAGAAGCTGGCGCTGAAGTTGAAGTTAAATAAGCCAACCCTTCTGGTTGCAGCCTGAGAAATTAGGCTGATGGCTGGTGACTTTTTAGTCACCAGCCTTTTTGCGCTGTAGGGTATCAGTAGCGTTTCACGCTGTTTGACTGCTGATTACCTCCCAATGTTTGTTCCTATCGACGCCTTAATATATTGCGTCTTTTCGCGCCGGGAGTTCCGGGGCAAAGCGTAACGAAATGGTTTAAGAGTGATAGAAACAAGTATTGCGGGAAGTGTTCCACTTTCCGATCCACAAAATAGTGTTGCATAAACTGCCCCTTTCGACGGGCAGATGGGTCGACTTGTCAGCGAGCTGAGGAACCCTAATGGTTTACTCCTATACCGAGAAAAAACGTATTCGTAAGGATTTTGGAAAGCGTCCACAAGTACTGGACATTCCTTATCTCCTTTCTATCCAGCTTGACTCGTTCCAGAAGTTCATCGAGCAAGATCCCGAAGGTCAGTACGGTCTGGAAGCGGCTTTCCGCTCCGTATTCCCGATTGCAAGCTACAGCGGCAATTCCGAGCTGCAGTATGTGAGCTATCGCCTGGGCGAACCTGTATTTGACGTTAAAGAATGTCAAATCCGTGGCGTGACGTATTCTGCTCCGCTGCGTGTAAAACTGCGTCTGGTGATCTACGAGCGCGAAGCGCCGGAAGGCACCGTTAAAGACATCAAAGAACAAGAAGTGTACATGGGCGAAATTCCGCTCATGACCGACAACGGGACCTTCGTTATCAACGGTACTGAGCGCGTAATCGTTTCTCAGCTTCACCGTAGCCCGGGCGTGTTCTTCGACAGTGACAAAGGTAAGACCCACTCTTCAGGGAAGGTACTGTATAACGCACGTATCATTCCTTACCGTGGTTCCTGGCTGGACTTCGAATTCGACCCGAAAGATAACCTGTTCGTGCGTATTGACCGTCGCCGCAAACTGCCTGCGACCATCATCCTGCGCGCACTGAACTACACCACTGAGCAGATCCTTGACCTGTTCTTTGAGAAAGTTAATTTCGAAATCCGTGACAACAAGCTGCAGATGGAGCTGGTACCGGAACGCCTTCGTGGCGAAACCGCTTCCTTCGACATCGAAGCTGACGGCAAAGTGTACGTTGAAAAAGGCCGCCGTATCACCGCGCGCCATATTCGCCAACTGGAAAAAGACGATATCAAACATATCGAAGTTCCTGTTGAGTACATCGCCGGTAAAGTTGCGGCTAAAGACTACGTTGATGCTTCTACCGGCGAACTGATTTGCCCGGCGAACATGGAACTGTCTTTGGATCTGCTGGCCAAACTGAGCCAGTCAGGCCACAAGCGCATTGAAACGCTGTTCACCAACGATCTTGATCATGGTGCATACATCTCCGAGACCGTACGCGTCGATCCAACCAATGACCGCCTGAGCGCGCTGGTTGAAATCTACCGTATGATGCGTCCTGGTGAGCCACCAACGCGTGAAGCAGCGGAAAGCCTGTTCGAGAACCTGTTCTTCTCCGAAGACCGCTATGACTTGTCTGCGGTTGGTCGTATGAAGTTCAACCGTTCTCTGCTGCGTGATGAAATCGAAGGCTCCGGTATCCTGAGCAAAGATGACATCATCGAAGTTATGCGCAAGCTGATCGGTATTCGTAACGGTCAGGGCGAAGTGGATGATATCGACCACCTCGGCAACCGTCGTATCCGTTCCGTAGGCGAAATGGCGGAAAACCAGTTCCGCGTTGGCCTGGTACGTGTTGAGCGTGCGGTGAAAGAGCGTCTGTCCCTGGGCGATCTGGATACCCTGATGCCTCAGGATATGATCAACGCCAAGCCTATCTCTGCCGCAGTGAAAGAGTTCTTTGGTTCCAGCCAGCTGTCTCAGTTCATGGACCAGAACAACCCGCTGTCCGAGATCACGCACAAACGTCGTATCTCCGCGTTGGGCCCAGGCGGTCTGACCCGTGAGCGCGCGGGCTTCGAAGTACGTGACGTACACCCAACCCACTACGGTCGTGTGTGTCCAATCGAAACCCCAGAAGGTCCAAACATCGGCCTGATCAACTCCCTGTCCGTGTACGCACAGACTAACGAATACGGCTTCCTTGAGACTCCGTATCGTCGCGTTGTTGACGGCGTTGTGACCGACGAAATTCATTACCTGTCTGCTATTGAAGAAGGTAACTACGTCATCGCTCAGGCGAACACCAACCTGAACGAAGAAGGCCGTTTTGTAGACGACCTGGTAACCTGCCGTAGCAAAGGCGAATCCAGCTTGTTCAGTAACGACCAGGTTGACTACATGGACGTTTCCACCCAGCAGGTGGTTTCCGTCGGTGCGTCCCTGATCCCGTTCCTGGAACACGATGACGCCAACCGTGCATTGATGGGTGCGAACATGCAACGTCAGGCGGTTCCGACTCTGCGCGCTGATAAGCCGCTGGTTGGTACCGGTATGGAACGTGCTGTAGCCGTTGACTCCGGCGTTACCGCCGTTGCCAAACGTGGCGGTACCGTTCAGTACGTTGATGCCTCCCGTATCGTTATCAAAGTTAACGAAGACGAGATGTATCCGGGCGAAGCAGGTATCGACATCTACAACCTGACTAAGTACACCCGTTCTAACCAGAACACCTGCATCAACCAGATGCCTTGCGTGTCCCTGGGTGAGCCAATCGAACGCGGCGACGTGCTGGCAGACGGCCCGTCTACCGACCTCGGTGAACTGGCACTTGGCCAGAACATGCGCGTAGCGTTCATGCCGTGGAACGGTTACAACTTCGAAGACTCCATCCTCGTATCCGAGCGTGTTGTTCAGGAAGATCGTTTCACCACTATCCACATTCAGGAACTGGCTTGTGTGTCTCGTGACACCAAACTGGGGCCAGAAGAGATCACCGCTGACATCCCTAACGTGGGTGAAGCTGCGCTCTCCAAGCTGGATGAGTCCGGTATCGTGTATATCGGTGCTGAAGTGACCGGCGGTGACATTCTGGTTGGTAAGGTTACGCCGAAAGGTGAAACCCAGCTGACGCCAGAAGAGAAACTGCTGCGTGCAATCTTCGGTGAGAAAGCGTCTGACGTTAAAGACTCTTCCCTGCGCGTACCAAACGGCGTTTCCGGTACCGTAATCGACGTTCAGGTCTTCACCCGCGATGGCGTGGAAAAAGACAAACGTGCGCTGGAAATCGAAGAGATGCAGCTGAAGCAGGCTAAGAAAGACCTGTCCGAAGAACTGCAGATCTTCGAAGCTGGTCTGTTCAGCCGTATCTATGCCGTACTGGTTTCCGGTGGCGTTGAAGCTGAGAAGCTCGACAAACTGCCACGTGACCGCTGGCTGGAACTGGGTCTGACCGACGAAGATAAGCAAAACCAGCTGGAGCAGCTGGCAGAGCAGTACGACGAGCTGAAGCACGAGTTTGAGAAGAAACTCGAAGCTAAGCGCCGCAAAATCACTCAGGGCGATGACCTGGCACCTGGCGTGCTGAAAATCGTGAAAGTGTATCTGGCCGTTAAACGTCAGATCCAGCCTGGTGACAAGATGGCAGGTCGTCACGGGAACAAAGGTGTTATCTCCAAGATCAACCCGATCGAAGATATGCCATACGATGAAAACGGCACGCCGGTAGACATCGTACTGAACCCGCTGGGCGTACCATCTCGTATGAACATCGGTCAGATTCTGGAAACCCACCTGGGTATGGCTGCGAAAGGTATCGGCGAGAAGATCAACGCCATGCTGAAACAGCAGCAGGAAGTCGCCAAACTGCGCGAATTCATCCAGAAAGCGTATGACCTGGGTACAGACGTTCGTCAGAAGGTAGATCTGAACACATTCACCGACGATGAAGTTCTGCGCCTGGCTGAAAACCTGAAAAAAGGTATGCCGATTGCTACTCCGGTATTCGACGGTGCAAAAGAGTCGGAAATCAAAGAGCTGCTGCAACTGGGCGGTCTGCCATCTTCTGGCCAGATTACCCTGTTCGACGGCCGCACCGGTGAGCAGTTTGAGCGTCAGGTAACCGTAGGTTACATGTACATGCTGAAACTGAACCACCTGGTTGATGACAAGATGCACGCGCGTTCTACCGGTTCTTACAGCCTGGTTACTCAGCAGCCGCTGGGTGGTAAGGCTCAGTTCGGTGGTCAGCGCTTCGGTGAGATGGAAGTGTGGGCGCTGGAAGCATACGGCGCTGCCTATACCCTGCAGGAAATGCTGACCGTTAAGTCTGATGACGTGAATGGCCGTACCAAGATGTATAAGAACATCGTGGATGGCAACCATCAGATGGAACCGGGCATGCCGGAATCCTTCAACGTACTGTTGAAAGAGATCCGTTCGCTGGGTATCAACATCGAGCTGGAAGACGAGTAATCGTTGCTCAAAAGGTCCAGGGTGCCCGGCTAACGTCGGGCATCACAGAGTGCTAACTCCGACGGGAGCAAATCCGTGAAAGACTTATTAAAGTTTCTGAAAGCGCAAACTAAAACCGAAGAGTTTGATGCGATCAAAATTGCTCTGGCCTCGCCAGACATGATCCGTTCATGGTCTTTCGGTGAAGTTAAAAAGCCGGAAACCATCAACTACCGTACGTTCAAACCTGAGCGTGACGGTCTGTTCTGCGCCCGTATTTTTGGGCCAGTGAAAGACTACGAGTGCCTGTGCGGTAAGTACAAGCGCCTGAAACACCGTGGTGTGATTTGTGAGAAGTGTGGCGTAGAAGTTACCCAGACTAAAGTTCGTCGTGAGCGTATGGGTCACATCGAACTGGCTTCTCCAACTGCCCACATTTGGTTCCTGAAGTCTCTGCCATCTCGTATCGGCCTGCTGCTGGATATGCCGCTGCGTGATATCGAGCGCGTACTGTACTTCGAATCTTATGTTGTTATCGAAGGCGGGATGACCAACCTCGAGCGTCGTCAGATCCTGACTGAAGAGCAGTATCTGGATGCGCTGGAAGAGTTCGGTGACGAATTCGACGCGAAGATGGGTGCGGAAGCTATTCAGGCCCTGCTGAAGAGCATGGATCTGGAGCAAGAGTGTGAAACTCTGCGCGAAGAGCTGAACGAAACCAACTCCGAAACCAAACGTAAAAAGCTGACCAAGCGTATCAAGCTGCTGGAAGCGTTCGTTCAGTCTGGTAACAAACCAGAGTGGATGATCCTGACCGTTCTGCCGGTTCTGCCGCCAGATCTGCGCCCGCTGGTACCGCTGGATGGTGGTCGTTTCGCAACCTCAGATCTGAACGATCTGTACCGTCGCGTTATCAACCGTAACAACCGTCTGAAGCGTCTGCTTGATCTGGCTGCGCCAGACATCATCGTACGTAACGAAAAACGTATGCTGCAGGAAGCGGTAGATGCCCTGCTGGATAACGGCCGTCGCGGTCGTGCCATCACCGGCTCTAACAAACGTCCTCTGAAATCTTTGGCCGACATGATCAAAGGTAAGCAGGGTCGTTTCCGTCAGAACCTGTTGGGTAAACGTGTTGACTACTCCGGTCGTTCTGTTATCACCGTAGGTCCATACCTGCGTCTGCATCAGTGCGGTCTGCCGAAGAAAATGGCACTGGAGCTGTTCAAACCGTTCATCTACGGCAAGCTGGAACTGCGTGGCCTCGCGACCACCATCAAAGCTGCTAAGAAAATGGTTGAGCGTGAAGAAGCTGTCGTTTGGGATATCCTGGACGAAGTTATCCGCGAACACCCGGTACTGCTGAACCGTGCACCAACCCTGCACCGTTTGGGTATCCAGGCATTTGAACCTGTTCTGATCGAAGGTAAAGCTATCCAGCTGCACCCGCTGGTTTGTGCGGCCTATAACGCCGACTTCGATGGTGACCAGATGGCAGTACACGTTCCGCTGACGCTTGAAGCTCAGCTGGAAGCGCGTGCGCTGATGATGTCTACCAACAACATCCTGTCCCCAGCGAACGGCGAGCCAATCATCGTTCCTTCTCAGGACGTTGTATTGGGTCTGTACTACATGACCCGTGACTGTGTTAACGCCAAAGGCGAAGGCATGGTGCTGACTGGCCCTAAAGAAGCTGAGCGTATTTACCGCGCTGGCCTGGCCTCTCTGCATGCGCGCGTTAAAGTGCGTATCACCGAATACGAAAAAGATGCTCAGGGCGCATTCGTTGCGAAAACCAGCCTGATCGACACGACTATTGGTCGTTCGATTCTGTGGATGATCGTACCGAAAGGCCTGCCTTTCTCCATCGTCAACCAGGCGCTGGGTAAAAAGGCAATCTCCAAGATGCTGAACACCTGTTACCGTATTCTGGGCCTGAAACCGACCGTTATTTTTGCGGACCAGACGATGTACACCGGCTTTGCTTATGCAGCGCGTTCAGGTGCATCCGTTGGTATTGATGACATGGTCATCCCGGAGAAAAAATACGAGATCATCTCTGAAGCGGAAGCTGAAGTTGCTGAGATCCAGGAGCAGTTCCAGTCTGGTCTGGTCACCGCTGGCGAACGCTATAACAAAGTTATCGATATCTGGGCTGCGGCGAACGATCGTGTATCCAAAGCGATGATGGATAACCTGCAAACCGAAACCGTGATTAACCGTGACGGCGTCGAAGAGCAGCAGGTTTCCTTCAACAGCATCTACATGATGGCCGACTCCGGTGCGCGTGGTTCTGCAGCACAGATTCGTCAGCTGGCCGGTATGCGTGGTCTGATGGCTAAGCCAGATGGCTCCATCATCGAAACGCCAATCACCGCGAACTTCCGTGAAGGTCTGAACGTACTCCAGTACTTCATCTCCACTCACGGTGCTCGTAAAGGTCTGGCGGATACCGCACTGAAAACGGCGAACTCCGGTTACCTGACTCGTCGTCTGGTAGACGTTGCCCAGGATCTGGTCGTCACTGAAGACGACTGTGGCACCCTGGAAGGCATCACCATGACGCCGGTTATCGAAGGTGGCGACGTTAAAGAGCCGCTGCGTGACCGCGTACTGGGCCGTGTTACCGCTGAAGACATTCTGAAGCCGGGCACTGCTGATATCCTGGTTCCACGCAACACGCTGCTGCACGAGCAGTGGTGTGACCTGCTGGAAGCTAACTCTGTTGACAGCGTGAAAGTACGTTCCGTAGTAGGTTGCGAAACTGACTTTGGCGTGTGTGCTCACTGCTACGGTCGCGACCTGGCACGTGGTCACATCATCAACAAAGGTGAAGCTATCGGGGTTATCGCGGCACAGTCCATCGGTGAACCTGGTACACAGCTGACGATGCGTACGTTCCACATCGGTGGTGCTGCATCCCGTTCTGCTGCTGAATCCAGCATTCAGGTTAAGAACAAAGGTAGCATCAAGCTCAGCAACGCGAAGTCGGTTGTGAACTCTACCGGCAAGCTGGTAGTCACTTCCCGTAACACCGAGCTGAAACTGATCGACGAATTCGGTCGTACCAAAGAGAGCTATAAAGTACCTTACGGTGCTGTGATGGCTAAAGGTGATGGCGAGCAGGTTGCCGGCGGTGAAACCGTAGCAAACTGGGATCCGCACACCATGCCGGTTGTCTCGGAAGTTAGTGGTTTCATCCGCTTTACCGATATGATCGACGGCCAGACCATTACTCGTCAGACCGACGAGTTGACCGGTCTGTCTTCTCTGGTCGTTCTGGACTCTGCCGAGCGTACTGCTGGTGGTAAAGACCTGCGTCCAGCGCTGAAAATCGTTGATGCTAAAGGCAATGACGTTCTGATCCCTGGCACCGATATGCCGGCTCAGTACTTCCTGCCGGGTAAAGCGATTGTCCAGCTGGAAGATGGTACTCAGATTCACTCTGGTGACGCCCTGGCGCGTATTCCACAGGAATCCAGCGGTACCAAGGATATTACCGGTGGTCTGCCGCGTGTTGCCGACTTGTTCGAAGCACGTCGTCCGAAAGAGCCTGCGATCCTGGCTGAAATCAGCGGTATTATCTCGTTTGGTAAAGAAACCAAAGGCAAACGCCGCCTGGTTATCTCCCCAATCGACGGCAGCGATGCTTACGAAGAGATGATTCCGAAATGGCGCCAGCTGAACGTGTTCGAAGGTGAACGCGTAGAACGTGGTGACGTGGTTTCCGATGGTCCAGAGTCTCCGCACGACATCCTGCGTTTACGTGGCGTCTATGCTGTTACTCGTTACATCACCAACGAAGTGCAGGACGTTTATCGTCTGCAAGGCGTTAAGATTAACGATAAACACATCGAAGTTATCGTGCGTCAGATGCTGCGTAAAGCGACTATCGTTAACGCTGGCAGCTCCGACTTCCTGGAAGGCGAGCAGGCTGAATACTCCCGCATCAAGATCGCTAACCGCGAACTGGAAGCGAACGGTAAGATCAACGTGTCCTTTGCACGCGATCTGCTGGGTATCACCAAAGCCTCTCTGGCAACCGAGTCCTTCATCTCCGCGGCATCGTTCCAGGAGACAACTCGTGTGCTGACCGAAGCAGCCGTTGCGGGCAAACGCGACGAACTGCGCGGCCTGAAAGAGAACGTTATCGTGGGTCGTCTGATCCCGGCCGGTACCGGTTATGCGTACCACCAGGATCGTATGCGTCGCCGTGCAGCGGGTGAAGTCCCTGCGGCACCTCAGGTGACTGCTGAAGACGCTACTGCCAGCCTGGCAGAGCTGTTGAACGCAGGCCTGGGCGGTAACGACGAGTAATCGCTCGATACGCCTGAAATAAAAAACCCGCTCCGGCGGGTTTTTTTTATGCCTGAAACAGGTCTTTTGCTCTGTACCATGGGGACTGAGTAACCTGGAATTAATCGCCTTCAACGTTGTTAACACCAGCTTATGACATTTATTCCAAATCATAACTCATGCCATTAACATTATATTCCCCATTGCTCATCAATTAATTAACCTTTGATTCCCATCAACCTTTTTTCCTTTTTCCTGTCGTTATTGATGAATGAAATTTCTACATGTATCAAAAAATAAACAATCCAAAATCGATATAGTCAAAAATCTAACTTATTGATTGATAAGTGGGCATATCACATTTCGGGTCATTATCGCCGAGGGGATTGTTTTGCCTGTAAAACGGGCGGCCATGGTGGCAATAAAGTTACTTATGCGGATATGGATCTTATTTAACGGATAGCTTCTGGGGGTTACATGGAATTTGCTCTACAACTTATTATTATTTTAATTTGCCTGTTCTACGGTGCTAAAAAAGGAGGTATTGCACTGGGGCTGCTAGGGGGAATTGGTCTGGTTATCCTGGTGTTTGTTTTTCACCTTAAACCGGGAAAACCTCCCATTGATGTAATGCTTGTCATTATTGCCGTGGTTGCCGCCTCGTCAACGCTGCAAGCTTCCGGTGGTTTAGATGTGATGCTGCAGATTGCCGAAAAGTTGCTGCGACGCAATCCGAAGTATGTTTCCATCGTCGCCCCCTTTGTTACCTGCATCTTGACGATACTTTGTGGCACTGGACACGTGGTCTACACAATTCTGCCGATTATTTATGATGTCGCCATTAAGAATAATATCCGACCTGAGAGACCTATGGCGGCAAGCTCTATCGGTGCCCAGATGGGGATTATTGCCAGCCCGGTCTCCGTCGCGGTTGTGTCGCTGGTCGCCATGCTTGGCAACGTTACGTTTAACGGCAGGCATCTGGAATTCCTTGACCTTCTTGCCATTACTATTCCGTCAACACTATTGGGTATTCTGGCCATCGGCATTTTCAGCTGGTTTCGCGGTAAGGATTTAGATAAAGACGAGAAATTCCAGGCCTTTATCTCTGTTCCAGAAAACCATCACTATGTTTACGGCGACACGGCGACTTTACTGCATAAAAAGTTGCCAATGGCCAACTGGATTGCGATGTGGATTTTTCTTGCATCTATCGCGGTGGTTGCTCTGTTAGGCGCTTTTTCAGAGCTCCGACCGATGTTTGAGGGTAAACCACTCTCGATGGTGCTGGTTATTCAGATGTTTATGCTGCTTTCGGGCGCACTGATCATCATCATCACCAAAACGAATCCTGCTTCAATCTCCAAAAATGAGGTATTTCGCTCCGGGATGATAGCCATTGTCGCGGTCTATGGCATTGCATGGATGGCGGAAACCATGTTTGGTGCACACATGTCGGAGATTAAAAGCGTACTAGGGGAGATGGTGAAAGAGTACCCATGGGCATATGCTATCGTTCTGCTGCTGGTTTCTAAGTTTGTCAATTCTCAGGCTGCGGCGCTGGCGGCGATAGTCCCCGTTGCTCTGGCGATCGGCGTCGACCCTGCGTATATCATTGCCTCTGCTCCGGCGTGTTACGGCTACTATATTCTGCCAACTTACCCAAGTGACCTCGCGGCTATTCAATTTGATCGGTCAGGCACCACGCACATCGGTCGTTTTGTAATAAACCATAGTTTTATTTTGCCTGGATTAATCGGCGTGAGTATTTCGTGTGTTTTTGGCTGGATACTTGCCGGGTTATACGGTTTTTTATAACAGACAACAGGCGCCCCGGAGGCGCCTGTCATTAAAAGCGACTATTTCACCAACGGCAGGCGGCGGTAAAGCTCAATCATATCGGTCGCCAGATCCTGAATAACCATCGCGTTCATCAGGTGATCCTGAGAGTGTACGGTAATCAGGTTGACCGGCAGCTTGCCGGAGCCTTCATCCAGGCCAATCAGCTGGGTCTGGATTTTATGTGCGTGTTTAACGAATTCGTGTGACTCTTCCATTGCCTTCTCGGCAGCCTCAAAGTCACCTTTACGTGCCAGCTGCAAAGCAGTCAGGGCCTGGCTACGTGCGCTGCCGGCATTGACCAGCAGTTCCATAATAATCGATTCTAAATCTTCCACATCTTACTCCATCATTTTCAGGGCTTTATCAAGCACCACGTCGCCTTTCATCAGGCCGTAATCCATCATGTCGATAACGACGACTTTTTTACCCAGAGGATCGGCAAGGGCCTGAAGTTTGGCCTGCTCGTATTTCACCTGCGGACCGAGCAGAACGATGTCGGCGCGTTCGATATTCTCTTTAAACTCTGCAACAGGCACAGCCTTGATTGAGACCTCGATGCCTTTCTTTTGTGCGGCATCAACCATACGTTGAACCAGGATGCTGGTCGACATACCGGCAGCACAACACAACACGATATTTTTCATAGTTCGCTCTCAATGTCCGAAGGATACAGAGATATTTATCCGTCAGGAGGGGCGGCAACAACCGCTTTAACCCGATTGTGTGTCAGGTATCACAAAAGAAATCGCAGAAAACTGAAACCGGTTACATTTTTGCTTTTTCTCGAAGAATCAAGACAAGAATTGTGAAGGCGGAGGGGTATGAAGAGATGTCTGTTGCCGCTCCGGTCAGGTATCTTGCTGACCGGAGGGACACTCTTTCATCGTCGGGGCAACAACAATGCCCTGGCGGCGTTTTTACGGTGAATAGCGTAAGTTATCGTTTTCCTTGCGGCGTGTTACATCAGGTTCGCGCACTCCTTCCCAAAAAGTGATCCCAGTCCTTCCAGACCGGCTGTAAACCCGAGTTGCGAAGCACGGCGGCAACTTCCTGCGGTGTTCTGCCATCGTGCGGCGCAAACTGTTCCAGTTCGGGGTGATTATCGGCATAGCCGCCCGGCTGAGTTTTTGAAAATGCGCTGACGTTATTAATCGCCAGTGGGATCACGTGGTCGCGGAACCACGGCGATTCTCGAGTTGAAAGCGACAGTTCCACGTCCGGCGCAAGCAGACGAAACGCGCAGATTACCTGCACCAGCTGCTGTTCGGTCATGATAGAGGCGGGTTCCACGCCGCCGGTGCACGGACGCAGGCGAGGGAAGGAGATGGAATAGCGACTTTGCCAGTAGTGCTGCTGTAGCCAAAGCAGGTGTTCAGCCACCATGAAGCAGTCGGTGCGCCAGCTGTTCGACAGGCCAATCAGCGCGCCCAGCCCAATTTTATCTATGCCTGCGCGCCCAAGCCTGTCGGGTGTTTCCAGCCGCCAGAAAAAGTCCTGTTTGTTGCCTTTCAGATGATGCTCCGCGTAGGTCGCCGGATGATAGGTTTCCTGATAAACCATCACGCCGTCGAGTCCGAGCGTTTTTAGCTCCGCATACTCATGCTCGTCCAGCGGCTGAACTTCCATCTGCAGCGAGCTAAAGCGACGGCGGATGGCCGGCAGATGCTGGCGGAAATAGTCCATGCCGACTTTGGTCTGATGTTCGCCGGTGACCAGCAAAAGGTGTTCAAAGCCTAGCGCCCGGATAGCCGCGCATTCACGCTCAATCTCTGCTTTATCCAGCGTTTTGCGTTTCAACTTGTTGCTCATGGAAAAGCCGCAGTAAGTGCAGTCGTTGGCGCACAGGTTGGAGAGATAAAGCGGCACGTAAAAGCTCACGGTGTTGCCGAAACGCTGGCGCGTAAGCTGCTGCGCTCGCTGAGCCAGAGACTCCAGATAAAGGCCGGCGGCGGGCGAGAGCAAAGCCATCAAACCTTCTCGTGTCAGGCGAGGTGAGTTAATCGCTCGTTCGACGTCTGCCGCCGTCTTAGCGTTAATGCTCAGAGTGATATCGTCCCAGTCCAGCTGCCGCCAGCGGTCGGTAAAGGTTTCTGCCATCAGGCATTCTCCTCGCTAAACTGCAGGAAGCTGGTTAGCGGGCTGGAAGCCTGTGCCTGCTGGTGGCGTGAGCCTAACCCGGACTGCGCTGCAAGGTGCCCGGCTTCGACGGCCAGGCGGAAAGCCTGAGCCATTTGCACCGGGTCACGGGCGACGGCTATTGCGGTATTCACCAGCACGGCCGAGGCGCCCATTTCCAACGCTTCGGCTGCATGGCTTGGCGCGCCGATCCCGGCATCTACCACCACCGGCACTCGAGATTGCTCAATGATTATCTCCAGCAGGGCGCGGGTTTGCAGGCCCTGGTTTGAACCGATAGGCGCGCCGAGCGGCATCACGGCCGCGCAGCCGGCTTCTTCCAGGCGTTTGCACAGTACCGGATCGGCACCGCAGTAAGGCAGCACCACGAATCCCTGCTTCACCAGGGCTTCTGCGGCTTTCAGCGTTTCAATGGGATCCGGCAATAAATAGCGAACGTCGGGATGGATTTCCAGCTTCACCCAGTTTGTGCCGAGCGCCTCACGTGCCAACTGGGCGGCAAAAATAGCTTCTTCAGCGGTCTTAGCGCCGGAAGTATTTGGCAGCAGATGCACACCTGCCTGTTTAAGCGGCAGAAGAATGTCATCGTTATGGCCACGCAGGTCCACGCGCTTCATCGCCATGGTGACCAGCTGTGAGCCAGAGGTGCGAATCGCGTCGATCATCACCTGGCTGGAAGAGAATTTCCCGGTCCCGGTGAACAGGCGTGAGGAAAAAGTTTTATCGGCAATCTGTAACATGTCAGCCCCCGGCAATCGCCTGAAACAGCAGAATAGTGTCGCCCTCGCGCAGCAGGTAATTGCTCCACTGTTCGCGCGGGATAATGGTTTGGTTAACGGCCAGCGCAGCACCTGCTTTGCCCTGCTCAAGCTGAGCCAGCAGGGTGGCGAGCGTCATACCTTCCGTACATTCCAGAGGCTCATCGTTAAACTGAATGCGCATCGCGACCTCCGCAAACAGGGCAGGTCATCGATTTTTGCATCGCCAGCGTGCGCCAGCTGTGCTGTCGGGCGTCAAAGAGGCGAAGAGAGCCGGTTGCAGGCACCATGCCGGTAAGCAATTTGATGGCTTCCAGCGCCTGAAGCGTACCCATCACGCCCACGACCGGGCCGATAACGCCAGAGGTGCGGCAGTTGCGTTCGGGTTCACTCTCATCAGGCCAGACGCAGCGGTAACAGCCATGTTCCCAGGGCGGGGTTAGCACCATCATCTGGCCGCCAAAACCTACGGCGCTGGCGGCGATCAGCGGTGTATTCGCGGCCACGCAGGCGGCGTTGACCGCCTGCCGGGTTGCCATATTGTCGCTGCAATCCAGCACTACATCGGCTTCGTTTACGGCCTTCACCAGCGAAGAGCCCGCTAGCCTTTCTACCAGCGGCACAATGTTTACGCCAGGATTCAGGCGCTGCAAATGCTGGTGGGCGACGGTAGATTTAGGGCGATCGATATCTTCAGAAGTGAACAAAATCTGGCGCTGGAGGTTGCTGATATGCACCGTGTCATCGTCCGCGATGATAAGTTTGCCGACGCCCGCGGCGGCGAGATACAGCGCAGCAGGCGAACCTAACCCGCCAAGGCCGACGACCAGCACGGTGCTGGACAGCAGTTTTTCCTGCCCTTCAATGGCCACATCCTCCAGCAACAGCTGGCGGCTGTAGCGCATAAAATCCGCGTCATTCATCGCCGGTTCCTGCCAGTTCGAGTAATTTCGCCGTGGCAGCACACCAGTCCGGAGCCTGAGTAATCGCGCTGACGACGGCAACGCTGCCAACCCCGGTCGCTAAAACGGCAGGTACTCGATCGATACTTATCCCGCCGATGGCAACGGTGGAATAGTCGCCCAAAGTTTGAATGTGTTCTGCCAGCTTATTCAGTCCCTGAGGGGAAGAGGGCATCTGCTTGGTTTGGGTGGGAAAGACATGGCCCAGCGCGATGTAGGACGGATTAGCGCTTAACGCGCGATCCATTTCCATGTTGTCGTGGGTAGAAAGCCCAAGGCGAAGCCCGGCTTCGCTTATCGCCGTCAGGTTAGCCACGTCCATATCTTCCTGGCCGAGGTGCACGCCGTAGGCGCCATGTTTGATGGCCAGTCGCCAGTAGTCGTTGATGAACAAGCGGGCGTTATAGCGCTCACCCAGCGCAATAGCTGCGATGACGTCGGCTTCGACTTCTTCGTCATGCTTGTCTTTAATACGGAGCTGAATAGTTTTGACGCCCGCGCCCAGCAGACGTTCGATCCATGCCACGCTGTCGACGACCGGGTAAAGGCCAAGCCTGCGTGACGTGGCTGGAAATGTGAGTTTTGACATTATGCTTCCTCCTGTCTGAGATAAATTTCACCGCCCCGGGCGCGAAAGTCCTGGGACATCTCTTCCATACCTGCGTCTATCGCCTGTTTTGCGGCGTAGTCCCGCACTTCCTGCGTGATTTTCATTGAGCAAAATTTAGGGCCGCACATAGAGCAAAAATGTGCGACTTTGCCGGATTCCTGCGGCAGGGTTTCATCGTGGTAAGCGCGAGCGGTGAAGGGATCGAGCGCCAGGTTGAACTGGTCTTCCCAGCGGAATTCAAAGCGTGCTTTGGACATCGCGTTATCGCGGATTTGTGCGCCAGGATGACCTTTGGCCAGGTCAGCGGCGTGGGCGGCAATCTTGTAGGTAATCAGCCCCTGTTTAACGTCCTCTTTGTTCGGCAGGCCAAGATGCTCCTTCGGCGTCACGTAGCAGAGCATGGCGCAGCCAAACCAGCCGATCATGGCGGCGCCAATGCCGGAGGTGAAATGATCGTAGCCCGGCGCGATATCGGTCGTTAGCGGGCCGAGGGTGTAGAAAGGCGCTTCGTGGCAATGCTCCAGCTCTTCGGTCATGTTGCGGCGAATCATCTGCATCGGCACGTGGCCCGGGCCTTCAATCATCACCTGGACGTCATACTCCCAGGCGATTTTGGTCAGCTCGCCCAGCGTATGCAGCTCGGCAAACTGCGCTTCGTCGTTGGCATCCTGTATTGAACCGGGGCGTAAACCATCGCCCAGCGAAAGTGAAACGTCGTAGGCGGCGCAGATCTCGCAAATCTCGCGGAAGTGCTCGTACAGGAAATTTTCCTGATGATGGGACAGGCACCACTTCGCCATAATCGACCCGCCGCGCGACACGATGCCGGTCAGGCGTTTCGCCGTCATCGGCACGTAGCGCAGCAGCACGCCCGCGTGAATAGTGAAGTAATCCACGCCTTGCTCTGCCTGTTCCAGCAACGTGTCGCGGAATATTTCCCAGTTCAGGTCTTCGGCGATGCCGTTAACCTTCTCCAGCGCCTGGTAAATCGGCACCGTGCCAATGGGCACCGGGCTGTTGCGCAGGATCCATTCCCGCGTTTCGTGAATATAGCGGCCGGTCGAGAGATCCATCACCGTATCGGCACCCCAGCGGGTGGCCCACACCAGCTTCTCCACCTCTTCTTCAATAGAGGACGTGACCGCCGAATTGCCGATATTGGCGTTCACCTTCACCAGGAAGTTGCGGCCGATAATCATTGGCTCTGATTCAGGGTGGTTGATATTGGCGGGAATAATCGCTCGGCCGGCGGCGACTTCATCGCGCACGAACTCCGGCGCGATGTTTTCCGGCAGCCTTGCGCCGAAGCCTTCGCCCGGATGCTGGTGGCGCAGGACCTCATCGCGGATGCGTTCGCGCCCCATATTTTCGCGAATGGCTATGAACTCCATCTCCGGGGTGACAATGCCTTGCCGGGCGTAATGCAGCTGGGTGACACATTTTCCCGCCGCCGCCCTACGGGGCGCTAGCTGAGTTTCAAAGCGCAGCTCGTCCAGGCCGTCGTCGGCCAGACGTGCTTTTGTATAAGCTGAGCTGCGTTCATCCAGCGTTTCGCTGTCACGGCGTTCGGCAATCCAGGCGCTGCGAAGAGGGGAAAGTCCGCTTAACACGTTTATAGCGATTGCGGGGTCGCCATAAGGGCCAGACGTATCGTAGACGGGGACAGCATCGTTCGGCTGATATTGAGGAGTATCATTGTTGCCGCCGGTGAGCGTCGGGCTGAGCTGAATTTCCCGCATTGGGACGCGGATATCTTCGCGTGATCCGGTCAGATAGATGCGCCGGGAGTTGGGGAAGGCGGTGCCTTCAAGCGTATTGATAAAGTGTTGGGCGGCTGCACGCTGTTCGCGTCGGCCCGGTTTTTTTTCAGATGCAGACATAGCTCATTCCAGGTTTCATCAGGATATGGCTTGTCAGGACAACGGAAGGAGTAATGGATATGGGCCGCCCACAAACGGGTGCACCAAAGAAAGAATTACTCTTGTTCCCTTCGCAGGTTCTAACCTGATCAGGTTCCGCGGATCCCGAATTAACGGTCTCAGCCGGTGCATAACGCACTCGGCACTCCGACAAGAATGATCCCACCTCGCGGTGGGAAAGTTGTAAATTACTCGTTAATAGCTAACAACTCAAGCTGGACTTGCCAGCCCGGCCGCATCGCTGGCGCTGCCGTCCAGGTTGTTATCGATAGCCAACAGGACTAACTTATCTTCAAGGGTGAAGCGGGCCTCAAGGCACTCGCCTATCTCCGATAATGCCTGCTGAAACTCGACCCAGCTGTCGCGGCCGATGGCGTTTTCGAGATGCGAGTCGTAGAGGTCCATTATCTGTTGGGTATTGGCTTCCAGTTGAGGATAAAGCTGTGCCGCGCTCAGCAGCGGGCTGCCGCCTTCCAGGTTGCTGATAATGCGCTCGTAAATACTAAAATGGCCGGAAGAGAGATAATCCACCAGGCCGTGGCAAAAATTATCTAACGCTTTTTCGTCGAGCGCGGTGTGGGATTCCTTGTTAGGCTTGATCCCGACCATGTTGTAATAGGCAACCAACAGGTGTTTACGAGCCTGAAGCCACTGGTCAACTAACTCATTACTACCACCAACGCGCTCAGTCAGATTGGCTAACTGGTTCAGCATGATTGAGACTCCGTGAGTTAAAAGATTGAACGCAAACTAACCCAAAAAAGTAAAAACTAATTGTTTATATCAGTGAACACGGGGATGTGCACCAGGTTATGGAACGTGTTATTCAAAACTTAGATCATGGTTGGTGGATAGTCAGCCATGAGCAGAAAATATGGTTGCCGCAGGGTGACTTACCTCACGGCAGCGCCGCCGAATTTCAGCTTACAGGCTGCCACGCCCTGGACATCGGGGAATGGGAAGGCGAACCGGTATGGCTGATACGAGAACCGCGCCGCACGGACATGGGCTCGCTGCGCCAGCTGCTGGACCGTGATGTTGGCCTGTTTCAGCTCGCCGGAAGGGGTGTTCAACTGGCCGAGTTTTACCGCTCGCATAAATATTGCGGCTACTGCGGCCATGAAATGCACTTCAGCAAAAGCGAATGGGCGATGCTCTGCGGCCACTGCCGGGAACGCTATTACCCGCAAATCGCCCCCTGCATTATCGTTGCTATCCGTAAGGACGATCATATCCTGCTGGCTCAGCATACGCGCCACCGCAACGGCGTTTACACCGTGCTGGCCGGATTTGTCGAAGTGGGTGAAACGCTGGAGCAGGCTGTGGCTCGCGAAGTCATGGAAGAGAGCAGCATTCAGGTGAAAAACCTGCGCTACGTGACCTCCCAGCCCTGGCCTTTCCCGCAGTCGCTGATGACCGCATTTATGGCGGATTACCATAGCGGCGAAATCAAAATAGATCCCAAAGAGCTGCTGGATGCCGGCTGGTATCGCTATGACCAACTGCCGCTATTGCCGCCGCCGGGCACCGTGGCGCGCCGCTTAATTGAAGATACCGTTGCCCTGTGTCGCGCGGACTATGAATGATAGACTGCGGCGATACAGCTAAAGGAAAGGTAAAAATGACTGAACTGAAGAACGATCGTTACCTGCGCGCCCTGCAGCGCTTGCCGGTAGATATCACTCCGGTATGGATGATGCGCCAGGCCGGGCGTTATTTGCCGGAATATAAGGCAACGCGCGCTCAGGCGGGTGATTTTATGTCGCTGTGCAAAAACGCCGAGCTGGCCTGCGAAGTCACCCTGCAGCCGCTGCGTCGCTATGCGCTTGATGCGGCGATCCTCTTCTCGGACATTTTGACCATTCCAGACGCAATGGGGCTTGGGCTGTACTTTGAAGCCGGCGAAGGCCCACGCTTTAGCTCCCCAATTAAAAGCCTGGCCGATGTTCAAAAGCTGCCGATTCCAGACCCGGAAGGCGAGCTGGCTTACGTGATGAACGCGGTGCGCACCATTCGCCGCGAGCTGAAAGGCGAAGTCCCGCTGATTGGCTTCTCCGGCAGCCCGTGGACGCTGGCCACCTATATGGTGGAAGGCGGCAGCAGCAAAGCGTTTACCGTGATTAAGAAAATGATGTTTGCCGAGCCAAAAGCGCTGCATCTGCTGCTGGATAAGCTGGCACAGAGCGTGACGCTCTACCTGAACGCGCAAATCCGCGCGGGCGCGCAGTCGGTGATGATCTTCGATACCTGGGGCGGCGTGCTTAGCGGCCGTGACTACAAAGAATTCTCGCTTTACTACATGCACAAAATCGTCGACGGCCTGCTGCGTGAAAACGACGGTCGCCGTGTGCCGGTGACGCTGTTCACCAAAGGCGGCGGTCAGTGGCTTGAAGCCATGGCGGAAACCGGCTGCGACGCGCTGGGCCTGGACTGGACGACGGACATAGCCGACGCTCGCCGTCGCGTAGGTCATAAAGTCGCTCTGCAGGGTAATATGGATCCTTCCATGCTTTACGCTCAGCCTGCACGTATCGAAGAAGAAGTTGCCACTATTCTTGCCGGCTTCGGCCAGGGAGAAGGGCACGTCTTTAACCTGGGCCACGGTATTCATCAGGATGTTCCGCCGGAGCATGCAGGCGTCTTTGTGGAAGCGGTGCATCGCCTGTCGGCGCAATATCATCGCGCTTAAGGAAAAAGAGGGATGGATCTCGCAGCATTACGAGAGCAGCAGCTGGATCTGGCCGCAAAGGTGATCCGCGAGGATCGCCTTGACCAGGATCCGCCGCGTTTGATCGCCGGGGCCGATGTGGGGTTTGAACAAAGCGGAGACGTCACCCGCGCGGCCTTCGTTTTGTTGAGCTATCCGTCCCTTGATCTGGTTGAATATCAGGTGGCGAGAATGGCTACCGCCATGCCCTATATCCCCGGTTTTTTATCTTTTCGAGAATACCCTGCGCTGCTTGAAGCGTGGAGTATGCTTTCGCAGAAACCCGATCTGGTGTTTGTGGACGGGCACGGCATCTCGCATCCCCGCCGTTTAGGCGTAGCCAGCCATTTTGGGCTGCTGGTGGACGTGCCAACTATCGGCGTAGCGAAAAAGCGGCTGTGCGGAAAGTTTGAACCGCTGGGCGACGAGCCGGGCGCTCGTGCGCCGTTGATGGACAAAGGCGAACAGCTGGCGTGGGTCTGGCGCAGTAAAAAACGCTGTAACCCGTTGTTTGTTTCTACCGGGCACCGGGTGAGCCTCGACGGCGCGTTAACGTGGGTTGAGCGCTGTATGGCGGGCTACCGTCTGCCGGAGCCGACCCGCTGGGCCGATGCCGTCGCCTCCGGGCGTCCGGCCTTTAAGCGCCTGCAAGCAATTGGCAGGTGATTCAGGTAAACTGCCGCTAATTTTCCGTCTTTGAGACACCGTCATGTTACAGAACCCAATTCATTTACGCCTGGAGAAGCTCGAAAGCTGGCAGCACGTCACCTTTATGGCCTCTCTGTGCGAGCGTATGTACCCGAACTACGCCATGTTTTGCCAGCAAACCGGCTTTGGTGATGCCCAGCTTTATCGCAAGATCCTCGACCTGATTTGGGAAACCCAAACGGTGAAAGACGCCAAAGTGAACTTTGATAGCCAGTTGGAAAAACTTGAAGAGGCAATTCCTGCGGCTGACGACTATGATATTTACGGTGTCTATCCGGCGATTGACGCCTGCGTGGCGCTGAGTGAGCTTGTCCATTCTCGTCTCTCAGGTGAAACGCTGGAGCACGCAATCGAAGTCAGTAAATGTTCAATCACTTCGGTGGCGATGCTGGAAATGACTCAGGCCGGTCGTGAAATGACCGACGAGGAGTTGAGAGCAAACCCGGCGGTAGAAGAAGAATGGGACATTCAGTGGGAGATTTTCCGACTGCTGGCGGACTGCGAAGAACGCGATATTGAGCTCATTAAAGGGCTTCGTGCTGACCTCCGTGAGGCCGGCATCAGTAATATCGGTATAAATTTGCAGCAATAAGACAGTAAAACGTGACATACAGTCTGATTTGTCCTCCCTGGAGGCTTCCAATTAACCCCCCGTCTGGTCTACATTTGTGGGGCGAATAAAAGTGGCTGTCGGTGCGTGTATGCAGGAGAGTGCTTTTTATGCATTTCCGTCGCACTCGATGCTTAGCAAGCGATAAACACATTGTAAGGATAACTTATGAACAAGACTCAACTGATTGATGTAATTGCTGACAAGGCTGACCTGTCTAAAGCACAGGCTAAAGCTGCTCTGGAATCCACTCTGGCTGCAATTACTGAGTCTCTGAAAGAAGGTGATGCTGTACAACTGGTTGGTTTCGGTACCTTCAAGGTGAACCACCGTGCTGAGCGCACTGGCCGCAACCCGCAGACCGGTAATGAAATCAAAATTGCTGCTGCTAACGTGCCGGCATTTGTTTCTGGTAAAGCACTGAAAGACGCGGTTAAGTAAGTTAACGCGTGTCGGTGAACAGTTTTAACAGAGGGGCGTTTACGCCCCTTTTGTCCGTCTGGCGCCCACTACTGGCGCTGGCGGGTGCGTTAGTGCTCACGGCATGCAGCAGCAATAAACTCCCTCCTTTTACCGCCACTGGCTATGTTGCCGACCAGGGCGTAGTTCGCATCTGGCGTAAAGACAACGCCGATGAGTCCACCCACATACTTACCGCCTTTAGTCCGTGGCAGCACGGGGCAACTACCACCGGTGAATACCGCTGGCAGGGCGATAAGCTGACCTTTATCGAGCTCAATATTCAGGGTAAGCAGCCGGAGCATGTCAAAGTCCGCTTTGACGACCACGGTGAGCTGAGCTTTATGCAGCGCGAAGTCAACAGCCAGAAGCAGCAACTCTCCAACGATCAGGTCGCTTTGTACCAGTTCAATGCCAACCGTATTCGGGAAACAAGCGAAGCGCTACGCATTGGCCACGTTGTGCTGCGTCAGGGGCGTTGGCACCAGAACGGCACGGTAACGACCTGCGAAGGGGAAACGCTATCGCCTAAGCTTGATAGCGCCTCACTGAGCCACATCGCGCGTCGTCAGAGCAACTCTTCTCTCGACGTCAGTATTGCCTGGCTGGAAGCGCCGGAAGGTTCACAGCTGCTGCTGGTGGCGAACCAGAACTTCTGCAGCTGGCAGCCCAGGCCTGGCGATTTCTAGGCATAAAAAAACCGCTACGAGAGCGGTTTAGTCCGTACTGTCGATATTACTTCGCGTCTTCACGCGCAATGGCGCGGTAGCCGATATCCGAGCGGCTGAAGCTGCCATCCCAGTGAATATCTTTTTTCAGCTCCAGCGCGCGCTGCTGAGCCTTAGCAACCGTCTCGCCGAGTGCGGTCACGCAGAGAACTCGCCCGCCGTTGGTAAGCACAAGGTCATCTTCGCTGAGCTTAGTGCCGGCATGGAAGACCTTGCCGTCGGCCACTTCTTCCAGCGGCAGGCCGTGGATAACGTCGCCGTTGCGATAATCGGCCGGATAACCGCCCGCCGCCAGCACGATGCCCAGTGCCGGACGTTCGTCCCACTTAGAGTCTTTCTCATCAAGCTTGCCGTCGCAGGCCGCGAGGCACAGTTCGACCAGGTCTGACTGCAGACGCAGCATGATGGGCTGGGTTTCTGGATCACCAAAGCGGCAGTTGAACTCAATCACCTTCGGATTACCCTGCTTATCGATCATCAACCCGGCGTACAGGAAGCCGGTGTAGGTGTTCCCCTCGGCAGCCATACCGCGTACGGTCGGCCAAATTACGCGTTCCATGGTGCGCTGATGAACTTCATCCGTAACAACCGGAGCCGGGGAGTAAGCTCCCATCCCGCCGGTGTTCGGGCCCGTATCGCCGTCGCCAACTCGCTTATGATCCTGGCTGGTGGCCATCGGCAGGACGTGCTCGCCGTCAACCATCACGATAAAGCTGGCTTCTTCGCCGTCGAGGAACTCTTCAATAACAATGCGGTGGCCCGCATCGCCAAACGCGTTCCCGGCCAGCATGTCATTCACGGCGGCTTCCGCTTCTTCCAGGGTCATCGCCACAATAACGCCTTTTCCCGCGGCCAGGCCGTCGGCCTTAATCACGATTGGCGCACCTTTTTCACGCAGGTAAGCCAGCGCAGGCTCAACTTCGGTAAAGTTCTGGTATTCCGCCGTCGGAATGTTATGACGAGCCAGGAAGTCTTTGGTGAAGGCCTTCGAGCCTTCCAGCTGCGCGGCGCCTTCGGTTGGCCCGAAGATCTTCAGCCCGGCGGCGCGGAATGCATCCACTACGCCAATGACCAGCGGGGCTTCAGGGCCGACGATGGTTAAGTCGATTTTTTCGTTCTGCGCAAAACTCACCAGGGCCGGAATATCCGTGGCACTGATGGCGACGTTCTGCAGCGCAGGTTCCAGCGCGGTGCCCGCGTTACCTGGAGCAACAAAGACGGTGCGTACTAAAGGAGACTGAGCGGCTTTCCAGGCCAGCGCATGTTCGCGCCCGCCGTTACCAATAACTAAAACTTTCATCTATAAACGCTCCGGTAATTAATGGCGGAAGTGGCGCATATCGGTGAAGATCATCGCGATCCCATGCTCGTCGGCGGCGGCAATGACCTCTTCATCACGAATAGAACCGCCCGGCTGGATAACGCAGCTCACGCCAGCTTCGGCTGCAGCATCAATCCCATCGCGGAACGGGAAGAAGGCGTCAGAGGCCATGGCGGAGCCTTTCACTTCCAGACCTTCGTCACTGGCCTTGATGCCGGCAATTTTGGCGGAGTAAACGCGGCTCATCTGGCCGGCGCCTATGCCGATGGTCATATTGTCACGGGCATAAACGATGGCATTCGATTTAACGAACTTCGCTACCTTCCAGCAGAACAGCGCGTCATGCAGTTCTTGCTCTGTTGGCTGGCGTTTAGTGACAACGCGCAGATCGCCAGCGGTCACCATACCCAGATCGCGATCCTGAACCAGCAGGCCGCCGTTCACACGTTTAAAGTCGAGGCCGGCAGTGCGTTTCTGCCATTGGCCACAAACCAGGACACGAACGTTCTGCTTGGCTGCGGTTATCTGCAGCGCTTCTTCGCTGGCGGAAGGGGCGATGATCACTTCGACGAACTGGCGGGAAATAATCGCCTGTGCGGTTTCAGCGTCCAGCTCGCGGTTGAAGGCGATGATGCCGCCGAAGGCTGACGTTGGATCGGTTTTATAAGCCTGGTTGTAGGCTTCGAGCACGGAACCGCTAACCGCAACGCCGCAAGGGTTGGCATGCTTAACGATAACGCAGGCAGGTTCGTCGAACTCTTTCACGCACTCCAGCGCCGCATCGGTATCCGCGATGTTGTTATAGGAGAGCGCTTTACCCTGCACCTGGGTCGCGGTAGCCACGGACGCTTCTTTAATTTCTTCTTCTATATAGAAGGCGGCTTGCTGATGGCTGTTTTCGCCATAGCGCATATCCTGCTTCTTAATGAAGTTCAGGTTCAGCGTGCGCGGGAAGCGCCCGGCAGGATCTTTGCTCTCGCCGTGGTAAGCAGGCACCAGGCTGCCGAAGTAGTTGGCGATCATGCTGTCGTAGGCGGCGGTATGCTCAAAGGCTTTGATCGCCAGATCGAAGCGGGTTTCCAGCGTTAGCGATCCTTCATTAGCATCCAGCTCGGCAACGATCGCCTGGTAGTCACTGCTTTTTACTACGATCGCCACGTCTTTATGGTTCTTGGCGGCGGAGCGAACCATGGTTGGGCCACCGATATCGATGTTCTCGACCGCATCTTCTAAAGAGCAGCCTTCGCGAGCAACGGTCTGGGCAAACGGATAAAGGTTAACGACGACCATATCAATAGGAGAGATGGCGTGCTCCGCCATAATCGCATCGTCCTGGCCACGACGACCCAAAATGCCGCCGTGAACTTTCGGATGCAGCGTTTTGACACGTCCGTCCATCATCTCCGGGAAACCGGTGTAGTCGGAGACTTCGGTTACCGGCAGGTTTGCTTCAGCCAGCAGGCGGGCGGTTCCGCCGGTGGACAGCAGCTCCACTCCACGCTGGGAGAGGGCCTGAGCGAATTCGACGATACCGGCTTTGTCAGAAACACTGAGCAGTGCGCGGCGTACAGGACGACGTTGTGGCATGGTTTTATCCCTTGGCTTTGGTTCGCATATAGAAGAGCGTTAGCTGAATTTTAGTCTTCACCTTGGTTCTGGCGGCGCAGAAAAGGGAATTTAAGGAAAAGAAGAGACGAAAACTCAGCTAACGCCCCCATCGGGGGTGTCCATTTTATCGCGGTGCATTGTAGCGAAAACGTTTGCGTCACGCTCGCGAATTTTAAGTTCAAATCCGGATTGTGGATAAGTCTGTGTGCAAAAGGGTATAAGGCGGGGTTTTGCTGTGGAATGCAGCAGTCAGTCATTTTTCTGTCATTTTAGTGTTGCAGCGCCGGGAGAACTCCCTATAATGCGCCTCCATCGACACGGAACATGTGAACAACATCACAGAGTAACGGCGGCGATGAGAGTGAAAAATCCTGAAATTAAGGG
>NZ_JBHIKW010000025.1:0-27056 GCF_042138895.1 Cedecea selenatireducens
AGTCAGAGTGGTTTTACCGTGGTCAACGTGGCCGATAGTACCAACGTTAACGTGCGGTTTTGTACGTTCAAATTTTTCTTTAGACACGGCTATATTCCTTACTATTGTGCTCTCCCCTTCGGGAGAGAGCACGGGATCATTGTGTTAAAAGCGTTGGCTTATTTGCCACGAGCTTCGATTACGGCCTGAGCAACGTTGTTAGGTGCGTCATCATACTTCAGGAATTCCATGGAGTAAGATGCACGACCTTTGGTCAGAGAACGCAGCTGAGTTGCGTACCCGAACATTTCAGACAACGGAACTTCAGCATGAATCTGTACGCCAGTAGCGTTAGATTCCTGGCCTTTCAGCTGACCACGACGACGGCTAAGGTCACCGATAACGTCACCAGTGTTCTCTTCCGGAGTTTCAACTTCAACCTTCATGATAGGCTCAAGCAGAACTGGTTTAGCTTTCTTAAAGCCATCTTTGAAGGCAATAGAAGCGGCCAGTTTAAACGCCAGTTCGGAGGAGTCAACGTCATGGTAAGAACCGAAGTGCAGACGCACGCCGAGATCAACAACCGGGTAACCCGCCAGTGGACCAGATTTCAGCTGCTCCTGGATGCCTTTATCAACGGCAGGGATGTATTCACCAGGAATTACACCACCTTTGATGTCGTTGATGAACTCGTAACCTTTAGGGTTAGAGCCCGGCTCCAGTGGGTACATGTCGATAACAACATGACCGTACTGACCACGACCACCAGACTGCTTGGCGTGTTTACCTTCGATATCGGTAACTTTCGCGCGAATCGCTTCACGGTAAGCAACCTGAGGTTTACCGACGTTCGCTTCAACGTTGAATTCACGCTTCATGCGGTCAACGATGATGTCGAGGTGCAGTTCACCCATACCGGCGATGATGGTCTGGTTAGATTCTTCATCAGTCCATACGCGGAATGATGGATCTTCTTTAGCCAGACGGCCCAGAGCCAGACCCATTTTTTCCTGGTCAGCTTTGGTTTTCGGTTCAACAGCGATGGAAATTACCGGTTCTGGGAATTCCATACGCTCCAGAATGATCACGTTGTCCGGATCACAGATGGTATCACCTGTAGTCACGTCTTTCAGGCCGATTGCCGCAGCAATGTCGCCCGCGCGAACTTCTTTAATCTCTTCACGTTTGTTAGCGTGCATCTGAACGATACGACCAAAACGCTCACGAGCTGATTTAACCGGGTTGTATACGGTATCACCGGAGTTAACCACGCCAGAGTACACGCGGAAGAACGTCAGGTTACCTACAAACGGGTCGGTAGCGATTTTGAATGCCAGAGCAGCAAATGGCTCTTCGTCGCTAGCGTGACGCTCGGATGGAGTGTCTTTACCGTCGTCCAACATACCGTTGATAGCAGGTACGTCAGTTGGTGCTGGCAGATAATCGATTACCGCATCCAGCATCGCCTGAACACCTTTGTTCTTAAATGCAGAACCACAGGTAACCAGGATGATTTCGTTGTTCAGAACGCGCTGACGCAGAGCAGTCTTGATTTCTTCCTCGGTCAGCTCTTCGCCGCCCAGGTATTTTTCCATCAGCTCTTCAGAGGCTTCTGCAGCGGACTCGATCAGGTTCTGGTGCCATTCGTCAGCCAGGTCCTGCATGTCAGCCGGGATATCTTCGTATTCGAAGGTAACGCCCTGATCTGCATCGTTCCAGTTGATGGCTTTCATTTTCACCAGGTCGATAACGCCGGTGAAACCTTCTTCAGCACCAATTGCCAGCTGAAGCGGAACAGCGTTCGCGCCCAGGCGGGATTTGATCTGGCCTACAACTTTCAGGAAGTTTGCACCCATACGGTCCATTTTGTTAACGAACGCGATGCGTGGAACTTTGTATTTGTTAGCCTGACGCCATACGGTTTCAGACTGTGGCTGAACACCACCAACTGCGCAGTAAACCATTACTGCACCGTCAAGAACACGCATGGAACGTTCAACTTCGATGGTGAAGTCAACGTGCCCTGGGGTGTCGATGATGTTTACGCGGTGCGGTTCATACTGCTTAGCCATACCAGACCAGAATGCAGTAGTTGCAGCGGAGGTAATGGTGATACCACGCTCCTGCTCCTGCTCCATCCAGTCCATGGTTGCAGCACCGTCATGAACTTCACCGATTTTGTGGTTTACACCGGTGTAGAACAGAATACGTTCGGTAGTCGTGGTTTTACCGGCGTCGATGTGTGCACTGATACCGATGTTACGGTAGCGTGCAATGGGTGTTGTACGAGCCATTTGATTCCTCTATATCCTGGGACGTTCAAGTTAAGTAACCCAAAGCGGGCAGCTTCATGAAGCGCCCGCTTGGGTAACACTACGAAGGATTTATTACCAACGGTAGTGAGCGAACGCCTTGTTGGCTTCAGCCATACGGTGAACGTCTTCACGTTTCTTAACTGCAGTGCCTTTGTTTTCTGCAGCGTCAGACAGTTCATTCGCCAGGCGAAGAGCCATGGATTTATCACCGCGTTTACGAGCAGCTTCTACGATCCAACGCATTGCCAGGGCATTACGACGAACCGGACGAACTTCAACTGGAACCTGATAAGTAGAACCACCAACGCGGCGGGACTTAACTTCGACGGTCGGACGGACGTTGTCCAGAGCGACTTCGAAAGCTTCCAGTTCGTTTTTACCAGAACGCTGAGCCAGGGTCTCCAGCGCGGTATAAACGATAGATTCTGCAGTAGATTTTTTACCATCTACCATCAGGATATTTACAAATTTAGCCAGCAACTCTGATCCGAACTTAGGATCCGGCAGAATTTTACGCTGACCAATCACGCGACGACGTGGCATAGGAATACTCCGTTGTTAATTCAGGATTGTCCAAAACTCAAAGAGTTTATTTTGACATTAATTTAAAACGTTTGGCCTTACTTAACGGAGAACCATTAAGCCTTAGGACGCTTCACGCCATACTTGGAGCGAGATTGCTTACGGTCTTTAACGCCGGAGCAGTCAAGCGCACCACGAACGGTGTGGTAGCGAACACCTGGCAAGTCTTTAACACGACCACCACGGATCAGGATCACGGAGTGTTCCTGCAGGTTGTGACCTTCACCGCCGATGTAGGAGGTGACTTCAAAACCGTTAGTCAAACGCACACGGCAAACTTTACGCAGTGCGGAGTTTGGTTTTTTAGGAGTGGTGGTATATACACGAGTACATACACCACGTTTTTGCGGGCAGGCTTCCAGCGCAGGCACGTTGCTTTTTGCAACTTTGCGTACGCGTGGTTTGCGAACCAGCTGGTTAACTGTTGCCATTAAATAGCTCCTGGTTTTTGCTTTTGCTTCGTAAACACGTAATAAAACGGCCTCATATAATATGAGGACGCAGAATTTTAGGGCTGAGCCGAAAAGGTGTCAAGAAATATACAGCATTCCGCCATCACCAGGCGAACTGCTGGTCATGTTTTATCACTAATCTGACGAAGTCAGTATAGTCGACAAGCCCAATTTTGGGTGAAATTTGAACAGCCAGGCCACGGGCTTCAACATCTTCTCGTAGAACGTTGACAGTAATGGGGGCTGAAAGCAGTAATTCAAGCGCCCGGCTGTTATTCAGCGCGGCAATCACGCCATCTTCTATCAGCAGCAGATCGTCGCCAGGCTGCACATAGCGCAGCATCTCGCTGATATCACACTGAAAGGGCGACTGACGTAGGGTATGCAGCATGGGTGCCTCAGAAGGTGAGTACAACATCGTACTGGTTTAACTTTTCCCTCAGTGCATCAGGCTCCAGCACTTCGGCATCGATAACCCAGGATGACTGAGCCGACAGCCCTCTCTCGCTCAATGAAGCTGCACAGAGAAAACATTGCTCGATGTCGTACAGCGGCAAAACGCGGAAGGTAGCGATGTAGTCTCTGCCCAGCACTTTTGCCGGCTGTTGATTCGGCAGGAGCTGCAGAACGCCGTCACCGACAAAGAACACGCCGATATCTTCAGACAGCGCCGACGTTGCCAATAACGCATCCAGCCCTTCCCGACCAGACGTGCTGCCGTGCGGCGCAGAGCGGAACACAAAAGCCACACGCTTCATCAGAATTGCACCATTCTTTCACAGGTCAGCGCGGCTTCCGCCAGCGCTCCCAGCCCACTAAGCGTAAAGCCGGGCTGAAGATTACTGACGTTGAGTCCCAAAGATTTCGCCTGTTCTTCATCGGTCACACCGCGACGCAATGCCGCGGCAACGCAGATGTGCAGCGCGACACCGTGCTGCGAGCTCAGCAACTGCCACTCGCGGACCAGATCAACCTCATCGTTTGCCGGCGCGGTCAGCTGATTAGCGTTATAAATCCCCTCGCGATAGAAAAAAACGCTCTCAAGCATATGGCCTTCCGCCAGCAATGCTCGGGCAAACAGCAGCGCGCTACTCGCCTGCTGAGTACCATAAGCCGGCCCGGTAACCATCAACGCAAAGCGCATTACTTATCCTGGCCGAGGAAGTCGCCGTTTTTGAACTGGCGGATGTAGAGATAAACGGTGTGCTTGGAAATGTTCAGGCGGTCGGCAACCTGGTTAATCGCATCTTTGATATCGAAGATGCCTTTCTCGTAGAGGTTAAGGACTATCTGGCGGTTCTTAGCGTTGTTCGACACGTTGCGATCGGCATTCACTTCTTCGATTGTGAATTCAAGCGTTTGCATCACCAGGTCTTCAACGGAGGAGGCAAAGTTCACCGAGGACGGCACTTCCTGATCCTGCGTTTCTGGTGGCACAAAGGTCGACATAATCTGGGAGAACGGCACGTCGAGGTTCATGTTGATGCACAGCAAACCAATCACGCGCTGGTCACGGTTGCGAATCGCTATGGTCACCGATTTCATCAGAACGCCGCTTTTCGCGCGGGTAAAGTAGCACTTTGATACGCTGCTGTCGGCGCCGGTCATATCGTGCAGCATGCGCAGCGCCAGATCGGTGATTGGCGAGCCTATTTTTCGCCCGGTATGTTCACCATTAGCAATACGAATGGCTGAACATTTCAGGTCCTGCAAGGAATGCAGAACGATTTCGCAATGGGAGCCAATCAGCATCGCTAACCCGTCCACAACCGCTTCATAGGATTTTAAGATTTCGAAGTCGGTTTGCTCAAAAGGACGCTGGTCCAGTAAATCGAGTTCACTGGTTTCGTTGGTTAAAAGCGAATTGGACATGTAAAAATACCACCCTCTAATGAGAGCCTGTCGCGCTTTGATGGTGTCAGGGCAGACTCATACTCGGTTGAAACGCTGCCCGCTAAGGTAATACAACGTAAGACGTGCTTTCCAGTCTTTATTCTCCTCATTGCGCGTGGGGGAAAATAAAGCAAGTCCCAAAAACAAAACCGCCGCCCGATGGGCGGCGGTTCAAACTGCCAGCAAATTACTTGCTTTTTGCTGCGTCAGCCGCTTTGGCATCCGCTGCTGCTGCAGGTTTAGCGTCAGCTTTTGGTGCCTGTTTAATGTCCAGCAGCTCAACTTCAAACACCAGCGTGGAGTTGGCAGGGATCCCTGGAACGCCAGTTTTACCGTAAGCCAGCTCTGGTGGAATAACCAGCTTGATTTTACCGCCTTTCTTGATGTTTTTCAGGCCTTCAGTCCAGCCTGGGATAACGCCATCAAGACGGAAGGAAAGAGGCTCACCACGGGTGTAAGAGTTATCAAACTCTTTACCGTCGATCAGCGTACCTTTGTAGTTAACCACAACGGTATCGGTATCTTTTGGCGCATCGCCGGTCCCGTCTTTCTCAACTTTATACATCAGACCAGTAGACGAAGTTTTAACGCCTTTCTCTTTGGCGAAAGCATCGCGGAAGGTTTTGCCTTTGTCTGCGTTCTGTTTAGCGTCTTTTTCCATTTTCTCCTGAGCGGAGGTTTTTACGCGAGTCTCAAACGCCTGCAGAGTTTGCTCGATGTCCTGGTCAGACAGTTTGCTCTTATCAGCAAACGCATCCTGCACGCCCGCGATCAGCTGAGCTTTGTCCAGAGTGATGCCCAGTTTCTCTTGCTCTTTCAGGGAGTTTTCCATGTAACGCCCAAGTGAAGCACCCAGCGCATAGGCCGCTTTCTGATCGTCGTTCTTAAAGGCAGCTTTGCTGTCAGCCTGAGCGGCAGCAGGCGCATCTTTCGCAGCAGCGGGTGCGGCAAAAGCAGGAGCATTAAGGGCAACGGCCATTGTGGTCGCCAGAAGCGTTACTTTAAATAATGATTTCATCCATTTCTCCAAGGGCCGGGGCCTCTCACCCCAGGTTTTTCAAATAAGCTAAGTGACGTACTATAACGTCGTGAAAGAAATCTACACAATCTCTCAGCGAGTTATCGAGTCAAATTGAGATTCTTTTTGTTTAAAGAAGTTTCCTTCAAAGTGCTTCTGCGCTGTAAAGCTGAGTCATTTTCAGTAAAATCACCGCATATTGTCCATCCCGCAGGCAGAAGAGGATCCGCCATGCACCCTAAATCCACCGAACAACGGCTGGAAGATCTCGAGAGTCGTCTCGCATTTCAGGAGATAACGATTGAAGAGCTGAATCAGACCGTGACGGCGCACGAACTTGAGATGGCCAAACTTCGCGAGCATTTCCGCCTGCTGGTTGAAAAACTAAAGGCAAGCCAGCCGTCGATGATCGCCTCTGAGTCTGAAGAGACGCCGCCGCCGCATTACTGAATTGCAGATGTAAAAAAGGCCGCTAATGCGGCCTTTTCTCTCTTTACAGCGATCAGTGGCAGCCACAGCCGCCGTTGCCGCAACCACCTTTACCCTGCTCGTGGCCATGGTCGTGATCGTGGCCATGACCGCCGCAGCAGCCGTCATGATCGTGGTCGTGATGATGATCGTGCTCGCCGTGAACGTGGCCGTGAGCCAGCTCTTCTTCGGTCGCTTCGCGAATCGCCACAACTTCAACGTTGAACTTCAGGTTCTGGCCAGCCAGCATATGGTTGCCGTCAACCACAACGTGCTCGTCTTCCACTTCGGTAATTTCAACCGGAACGGGACCCTGATCGGTTTCCGCCATAAAGCGCATACCAACCTGCAGCTCGTCAACGCCCATGAAGACGTCTTTCGGTACACGCTGCACCAGGTTTTCGTCGTACTGACCGTAAGCGTCGTTTGCGCCCACTTCAACGTCAAACTTGTCGCCAACTTCGTGACCATCCAGCGCCGTTTCCAGGCCAGAAATCAGGGAGCCGTGACCGTGCAGGTAGTCCAGCGGCGCGCTCACCGGAGACTCATCGACCAACACACCGTCTTCTGTACGTACCTGATAAGCCAGGCTGACCACCAGGTCTTTTGCTACTTTCATGATATCTCCTGAACGAGCGTAGGGAAAAAACTGGCGCAGATTGTAACGGAAATCTGCGCCGCTGTACTCTCTAGCTTAAAAAAAGCTGCTTCATCTCGCTAGTCTGGATGGAAAATCCCTATCACCTGTTCCTGTTCACGAACGTGCTCGCGAACCTGCTTATCCGCCTCGCGCATCTGGTGGCCGCACTTCACGCACTCAACGATATCGACGTTGTTCTCACGCCACAGGGCAAGGGAATCCTTCGCCTGGCACTTGGGGCAAACGGCCCCGGCAATAAAACGTTTACGCACTGACATTTGCTTCACCTGATGTTCTGAAAAAGAGGGAAAACGCGTGGTTTTTCCCTCTTTTTGGTTATCTGGCGAAAATCAATAAATTGATTTTCCTGGTTTATTTCTTGCTTCCGCCGATCAAATCTCTATCGTAGGTTATTTCTTCAACGGGCTGGCTTACTATTCAAATTCGTCCCAGCCGTCCAGCTGCCGACGCTCTTGTTGCATTTCACGTTCGAAAATCTCTTCCAGCTCACGGCGGGCTTCACGCACCCTGGAAATCTGCGCGCTATCGGTATGGATGGGCATTAGCTCACGCAGCATACGCATATCCAGACGGCGGAAGTGCTGCTGCGCGCGGTGCGCCTGATGCGGATGCATGCCTAGCGTGAGCAATGCTTTACGTCCCAGCTCGAGGGCACTGGAAAAAGTTTCCCGCGAGAACAGTTTAACGCCGGCCTGCAGCAGTTCATGTGCTTCAACACGCCCGCGAGCACGCGCCAGAATGGCAAGGTGTGGAAAGTGTTGTTGACAGAGGTGGACAATCTGCATCGTATCCTCCGGCTCATTGCAGGTAATAACAATGGATTTCGCCGCTTCTGCGCCAGCAGAACGCAGCAGCTCCACTTCCGTCGCATCCCCGTAATACACCTTATAGCCGTACTTCCTCATCAGGCTTACGGCGCTGATATCCCTTTCAAGGACGGTGATTCTCATCTTGTTAGCCATCAGCAGGCGGCCTATGACCTGACCAAAGCGCCCAAACCCGACGATGATGACCTGCGGATGATCGTCCTCAACGTAAGGCGTCTCTTCGGTCTCATCACCAGGGTTAAAGCGCCGGGCAAGTATGGCATCCACGCCTTTCATCAGCAGCGGCGTGGTCATCATCGACAGCGTCACCGTCACCAGCAGCAGCGGCATTTGCTCGCCCTGGAAAAGCTTCTGCGAGGCGGCCGCAGAAAACAGCACGAAGGCAAACTCCCCGCCCTGGCTCAGCACCCCGGCAAACTGCAGCCTTTCAGAGCTGCGTAAACCATAGACGCGAGACAGGCCATACAAAATGGTGGCTTTTACCGCGACCAGCGCCACCACGCTGACAGCAATCAACAAAAGATGGGTAAACAACACGCCCAGGTTTAGCGCCATGCCGACAGAGATAAAGAACAGCCCCAGCAGCAGCCCTTTAAACGGATCGATAGCAATCTCAAGCTCGTGGCGATATTCACTTTCGGCCAGCAGCACGCCGGCCAGAAACGTCCCCAGCGCCATGGAGAAGCCAAGCGCATCCATAAACAGCGCCGACCCAAGCACCAACAGCAAGGACGCCGCGGTAAAGACTTCACGCACGCCGGAACCCGCAATAAAGCGGAACACCGGGCGAAGCAGGTATCGCCCGCCAAGGAGCATGCCGATAAACGCCAGCGCCTTCAGGCCAACTTTAATCCAGTCGGTATGATCATCCCCGTTACCGGCCAGCAGCGGCACCAGCGCCAAAGCGGGGATCACCGCCAGGTCCTGGAACAGCAGCACCGAAAAGCCCAGTTGGCCGGACTCGCTGCGGTTCATGCTTTTGTCTCGCATCAGCTGCAGCGCCATCGCCGTCGACGACATCGCAAGACCGATACCGCCCACAACCGCGGCCTGCCAGGAGAAGTTCGTCAGCATCAGCAGCCCGGCCAGCACAATCGCACTGAGGATAACCTGCGCGGCCCCAACCCCGAATATAGAGCGCCGTAGCTGCCATAATTTCGACGGATTCAGCTCCAGGCCGATGATAAACATCAGGAACACCACGCCCAGCTCGGAGAAGTGCAGAATTTCATCGACGTCGCTGATAAAACCTAAGCCCCACGGGCCAATGGCGATGCCTGCCAGCAAATAGCCCAGCACGGCACCAATACCTAAACGAGCGGCAATGGGCACGGCAACAACCGCCGCAAAGAGGAACAGTACGCCCGCCAGCAGCAAATCAGATCCTTCCATCAGCGCCCTCCCATCGGCAACGGATTCGCCAGCCACTCGCCGTAGGCTTTCGCGTGGCTTTCCAGCTCCGGCTTAGACTGGCGGCGCGCCCAATAAACGATAATCGGCATCAGCCAGTGCATCTTGCACATTGCGGCGGTGAGCTCAAAGGGGCGTAAAATTTCCGTTAAGGGAAAGCGGTTGTAGCCGTCATAGCGGTAGGCGCCCTCCGGCTCGCCGGTGGTTATCACGCTGCGCCAGTACTTTCCCGCCAGAGCGTTGCCTCCAACGCCGCTGGCAAAGTCGCGGCTTAGAACGCGATCCATCCACTCCTTCAGCAGCGCAGGGCAGCTGTAGGTGTAGAGAGGGTGTTGAAAAACAATGACATCGTGCTCGAGCAGCAATGACTGTTCATGGTAAATATCGATAAAAAAATCGGGATAGTGCGCGTAGAGATCGTGCACGGTCACATTTTCAAGCTGCAGAGCCGGCTGAAGCAAAACCCGGTTAGCCACCGAGTCCTGGGATTCCGGATGGGCATACAGCAGCAAAACTTTCGGCGGCTGCGACATCATTACCCTCCAGGGCGTCGTCATAGTCATTATTTTGGGCTACCATGCAGCCCGACCTGTTGCCCAGGCGACATGTTAACGAATTACAATGACAATTTAACATACTCTGAACATACGGCGCTTTATGATTGTTTTCTCCTCGTTACAAATTCGTCGCGGCACCCGCGTTCTGCTGGATAACGCCACCGCCACTATCAACCCCGGGCAAAAAGTCGGCCTGGTGGGTAAAAACGGCTGTGGAAAATCCACGCTGCTGGCGTTGCTGAAAAACGAGATAAGCGCCGACGGCGGCAGCGCAAGCTTCCCCGGCAACTGGCAGCTTGCCTGGGTTAATCAGGAAACGCCCGCGCTGGCCATGCCAGCCATAGAGTACGTCATCGATGGCGATCGTGAATTCCGTAAGCTGGAAGCCGAACTGAACGCGGCAAACGAACGCAACGACGGCCACGCCATTGCGTTGGTCCACGGCAAATTGGATGCGGTAGATGCCTGGACCATTCGTTCCCGCGCTTCCAGCCTGCTGCACGGCCTGGGCTTTAGCAATGAACAGCTGGAACGTTCGGTAAGCGATTTCTCGGGCGGCTGGCGCATGCGTCTTAACCTCGCTCAGGCGCTGATTTGCCGTTCCGACCTTTTACTGCTTGATGAACCAACTAACCACCTCGATTTGGACGCGGTCATCTGGCTGGAACGCTGGCTGAAAAGCTACCAGGGCACGCTGATCCTTATCTCTCACGACCGCGACTTCCTCGATCCGGTGGTCGATAAAATTATCCACATCGAACAGGAAAATATGTTCGAGTACACCGGCAACTACTCTTCGTTCGAGATCCAGCGCGCGACTCGCCTGTCTCAGCAGCAGTCGATGTTTGAGAGCCAGCAGCAAAAAGTGGCCCACCTGCAAAGCTTTATCGACCGCTTCAAGGCCAAAGCCTCTAAAGCCAAGCAGGCGCAAAGCCGCGTGAAGATGCTGGAACGCATGGAGCTGATTGCCCCGGCGCACGTCGATAATCCGTTCCACTTCAGCTTCCGGGCGCCAGAAAACCTGCCCAACCCGCTGCTGCGGATGGAAAAGGTTAGCGCAGGCTACGGCGAGCGGGTGATCCTGAACTCCATCAAACTGAACCTGGTTCCCGGCTCGCGTATTGGCCTGCTGGGCCGAAACGGGGCGGGTAAATCCACCTTAATCAAGCTGCTGGCCGGTGAACTAGAGCCTCTGCAGGGCGACATTGGCCTCGCCAAAGGCATCAAGCTCGGTTACTTCGCCCAGCATCAGCTGGAATACCTGCGTGCCGACGAATCGCCGCTCCAGCATCTGGCCCGGATTGCTCCCCGCGAGCTGGAACAGCAGCTGCGCGACTACCTGGGCGGCTTTGGTTTCCAGGGCGATAAAGTCACGGAGCAAACGGCACGCTTTTCCGGCGGTGAAAAAGCCAGGCTGGTACTGGCGCTGGTTGTCTGGCAACGCCCTAACCTGCTGCTGCTCGATGAACCGACGAACCACCTTGATCTCGACATGCGCCAGGCGCTGACCGAAGCGTTAATTGACTTCGAAGGGGCGCTGGTTGTGGTCTCGCACGACCGCCACCTGCTGCGCTCCACCACGGACGATCTCTATCTGGTGCACGACGGCAAAGTGGAAGCTTTCGACGGTGACCTTGAAGATTACCAGCAGTGGCTGAGCGACCTGCAAAAGCAGGAAAACCAGCCTGCCGATACCGCGAAGGATAACGCCAACAGCGCGCAGGCCCGTAAGGACCAGAAGCGCCGTGAGGCCGAGCTTCGCACGCAAACCCAGCCGCTGCGTAAGCAAATCACCCAGCTTGAAAAGCAGATGGAAAAGCTGAACGCTCAGCTTGCAGGGGTAGAAGAGAAACTGGCAGACAGCGCTATCTACGAGCAAAGCCGTAAAGCCGAGATGAACGAATGTCTGCAAACGCAGGTAAAAGTGAAGTCGGCGCTGGAAGAGTGTGAGATGGAATGGCTGGACGCTCAGGAACAGCTTGAGCAGATGCTGCAGAGCGACTAAACGCTAAGTTTTCCCTCTCCTCGCGAGGAGAGGGTTTGCCCTCAACGCCAGATAAGCAACACGCAGGCCGCGGTTAACACGCCCATGCTAACGTTGAAAATGGCCCAGGAGCGGCGGCTGCGCAGGAACAGGCCAATCAGGCTGCCAAAGGCTATCCAGATTACGCCGGCCACGATGTTCACCAGCGCAATGCCTACGCTAATCATCGCCACGGAATGCAGATAATCGGCGCCAGCCAGACTGAAGCTTGCCACGGCACCCAGCGCCATCAGCCAGGCTTTAGGGTTTATCACCTGCAGCAGGCCACCCTGCCAGAAAGGTACCGGAGACGGCGGGGCAGCATCCGTTTCCAGCCGCTCGTATTTCGCGGTACCAATTTTCCAGGCCAGCCACAAAAGATAAACGCTACCGGCAATCTTCAGGATAAGGTGCAAAGCCGGATAAAGCAGGATTAAACTCCCGACGCCGAAGGCCACCAGCACCAGAATGCACTGCATCCCGAGCATGATGCCAATCATCAACGGCAGGCTGCGGAAGAAACCGTAATTCGCCCCGGACGCGGTAAGTAGCGTATTATTAGGGCCAGGTGTAATCGCGGCGACCCAGAGAAAGCCCAGCATCGACAGAAAAAGCGTTAAGTCCATGAATTGGGTGCTCCACACCCGAAGAATAATTAGCGAACTAAACGAAACTAACAGTGTGATATGGCCAGTACAAGTCCTTTAGAATTGAATATTCATCATGATGAAGGTGACGATTTCCGCCCGATGCGCGGACTCAGTAATCCGCATCTGCAAACCATGATCCCACGTTTGATTCGCCGCCGAATCAATTTCAAACCTCACTGGCAGCGCCTGGATATGCCGGACGGGGATTTTGTCGATCTTGCGTGGAGCGAAGATCCGCAAACCGCCATGCAAAAACCGCGTCTGGTGGTGTTTCACGGCCTGGAAGGCAGCCTTCACAGTCCCTATGCTCACGGCATGATTGAAGCGGCCAAAAAGCGCGGCTGGTTAGGCGTGGTGATGCATTTTCGCGGCTGTAGCGGCGTGCCAAACCGCAAAGAGCGCATTTATCACTCCGGCGAAACCGAAGACGGCACGTATTTCCTCGACTGGCTAAATCAGCGCTATGGCGAAGTCCCGACCGCTGCGGTTGGTTTTTCGCTGGGCGGGAATATGCTCGCCTGCCTGATGGCAAAACAGGGCGCGGCCTGTACGCTGAAAGCGGGGGTTATCGTCTCCGCACCGTTGATGCTCGAGCAATGTTGCTATCACATGGAACAAGGCTTCTCGCGCGTTTATCAGCACTATCTGCTGAACCTGCTGAAGAAAAATGCCGCCCGCAAGCTGAAGAGCTACCCCGGTTCGCTGCCTATCGACCTGCGTAAACTCAAAAGTCTGCGCCGGATTCGCGAGTTCGATGACCTGATTACCTCAAAAATTCACGGTTTTGCCGACGCGCTGGACTACTACCGCCAGTGCAGCGCCATGCCGCTCTTGCCGGACATTGCCTCGCCAACGCTGATTATTCACGCCAAAGACGATCCGTTTATGGACCACCACGTGATCCCGGACCGCGAAACGCTGCCGCCGAATATCCACTATCAGCTCACCACCTATGGCGGCCACGTTGGCTTCGTTGGCGGCACGCCGCTGCGCCCGCAGATGTGGCTTGAGCAGCGCATCCCTGACTGGCTAACCCGCTTCCTGGACCACTGAAATGATCATTCCCTGGCAAGATCTCGCCCCTGAAACGCTCGACAGTTTGATTGAATCTTTTGTATTACGCGAAGGCACCGATTATGGTGAGCAGGAGCGCTCGCTGACGCAAAAAGTCGCCGACGTGAAGCGCCAGCTGCAAAGCGGCGAAGCCGTGCTGGTTTGGTCTGAACTCCATGAAACGGTAAACATTATGCCGCGCGGGCAGTTTCGCGGCTGACCGCTAACCGGCGGGGTGATCTATACTGGCTGAAAAGTATAACAATCAGAAACCAGACCTTTTTCCGATCCTTCATGGAGTTGTCACCCTATGTCAGCCAAACACCCGGTTATTGCGGTCACAGGTTCCAGCGGCGCCGGAACGACCACCACCAGCCTCGCCTTCCGCAAGATTTTCCAGCAGCTCAACCTGCGTGCCGCCGAAGTTGAAGGCGACAGTTTCCATCGCTATACCCGCCCGGAAATGGACATGGCCATCCGCAAGGCGCGCGATGCCGGCCGCCACATCAGCTATTTTGGGCCAGAAGCCAATGACTTCGGATTACTGGAACAAACCTTTATCGAATACGGCCAGAGCGGCAAAGGGCAATCACGTAAATATCTGCATACCTACGATGAAGCCGTGCCGTGGAACCAGGTGCCCGGCACCTTTACGCCGTGGCAGCCGCTGCCGGAGCCAACCGACGTTCTGTTTTATGAAGGCCTGCACGGCGGCGTTGTCACCCCGCAGCACAACGTGGCCGACTGCGTAGATTTGCTGGTTGGCGTGGTGCCTATCGTTAACCTGGAATGGATTCAAAAACTGGTTCGCGACACCGGCGAACGCGGTCATTCGCGGGAGGCGGTGATGGACTCCGTCGTGCGTTCGATGGACGATTACATCAACTTTATTACCCCGCAGTTTTCACGCACCCATATTAACTTCCAGCGCGTCCCAACGGTGGATACCTCTAACCCGTTTGCCGCCCGGGCAATTCCGTCGCTGGACGAAAGCTTCGTGGTTATCCACTTCCGCGGCCTGGACGACATCGACTTCCCTTATCTGCTGGCGATGCTGCAAGGATCGTTTATCTCCCACATCAACACCCTGGTGGTGCCTGGCGGAAAAATGGGGCTGGCGATGGAGCTGATTATGGGGCCGCTGGTGCAGCGACTGGCGGAAGGCAGGAAGATTGCCTGATTCGGCAGAGGCGGCGTGAATGCCGCCTTTTTGACGCTTAAGCTTCGATCACTTCATAGCTGTGGGTAATGTTTGCCGCTTTCCCAAGCATGAGCGCTACCGAGCAATACTTTTCAGCAGAAAGATCGACTGCGCGAGCGACGGCGCTATCCTTCAGCTCTTTTCCGCTAACCACAAAGTGCAGATTAATATGGGTGAACAAACGCGGCGCTTCTTCGCGGCGTTCCGAAGTCAGCTTCACCTCACAGTCCGTCACGTCGTGGCGGCCTTTTTGTAAAATCGACACCACGTCAATGGCGCTACAGCCGCCCGCCGCCATCAGCAGCATTTCCATTGGGCTTGGCGCTTTATCGCCAGAATTACCGTCCATCAGGATCTGGTGGCCAGAAGCGGACTCACCGAGGAAGGTCATGCCTTCCACCCATTTAACACGTGCCTGCATTTTGCCTACTCCAGTTGAGAAAATATTCTTTCAGATTACGCGCCTACGTGAAAACTGGCAACGTAAGGCGATCCAGGTCATGCTGAAACGAGACAAGACAAGACACTTACCAAAAGCTATGCTAAAACAATCCGGATGCTGCTGCTATACAGAGAAGTTTATGCCGTAAGCAGAGGAAACGACTAATTACAGGCCGCAGGAGTGACCTGCCCGCCAGTTCCCAGGGTTTGGGAAAATTTCACGATTGCAACGCCAGACAAGAGGTTCCGAGTCTTGTCTTTGGTAGCCAGTTTATAACAGAGGATAACCGCGCATGGTGCTTGGCAAACCGCAAACAGACCCGACTCTCGAATGGTTCTTGTCTCATTGCCACATTCATAAGTATCCGTCGAAGAGCACGCTGATTCACCAGGGTGAAAAGGCGGAGACGCTGTACTACATCGTCAAAGGCTCCGTAGCTGTTCTGATTAAAGATGAAGAAGGCAAGGAGATGATCCTTTCTTATCTGAATCAGGGTGATTTCATTGGTGAATTAGGTTTGTTCGAAGAAGGCCAGGAGCGTAGCGCCTGGGTTCGCGCCAAGTCAGCCTGTGAAGTAGCTGAAATTTCTTATAAAAAATTCCGCCAGCTGATTCAGGTCAACCCGGACATTCTGATGCGTCTGTCTTCCCAGATGGCGCGTCGCCTGCAGGTGACCTCCGAGAAAGTCGGCAACCTCGCCTTCCTCGACGTGACCGGCCGTATCGCACAGACGCTGCTGAACCTGGCTAAACAGCCGGACGCCATGACCCACCCGGACGGGATGCAGATTAAGATCACCCGCCAGGAAATCGGTCAGATCGTGGGCTGCTCCCGCGAAACCGTTGGCCGTATTCTGAAAATGCTGGAAGACCAGAACCTCATTTCCGCACACGGTAAAACGATTGTCGTTTACGGCACTCGCTAATTAGCCCCATAAAGGCGTGTCGCTTCGGTAACACGCCTTTTTTGTCTCTACAATTCAGGCTATGTGGAAGAGATTAATTTATCACCCGGAAGTTAACTACGCGCTGCGGCAAACCCTGGTGCTGTGTTTACCCGTGGCTATCGGCCTGATTCTCGGCAGCCTGCAAAATGGCCTGCTCTTCTCGTTAGTGCCTGCCTGCTGCAACATTGCCGGGCTGGACACGCCGCATAAACGCTTCTTCAAACGCTTGATCATCGGCGGCAGCCTGTTCGCCGTTAGCAGCCTTATCATGCAGCTGCTGCTGCTTTACACCCACGTCCCGCTGCCTGCGATATTAATCGTCATGGCCCTGCTGCTCGGCGTCACGGCGGAGATAAGCTCGCTGCATGCTCGCCTGCTGCCCGCGTCGCTGATTGCCGCCATTTTTACGCTCAGCATGGCCGGCAACATGCCTATCTGGAAACCGATGGTGCTCTATATCTCCGGCACCATCTGGTACGGCGCGTTTAACTGGTTCTGGTTCAGGCTATGGCGTGAACAGCCGCTCAGAGAGTCGCTCAGCCTGCTGTACCGCCAGCTTGCGGACTACTGCGAAGCAAAGTACAGCCTGCTGACCCAGCATACGGATCCTGAAAAAGCGCTACCGCCGCTGCTGGTACGTCAGCAGAAAGCCGTCGACCTGATAACGACCTGCTACCAGCAGCTGCATATGCTGTCGGCCAATCAGCAAAATGGCTACAAACGCCTGCTACGCGCTTTCCAGGTCGCCCTGGATTTGCAGGAGCACATTTCGGTTAGCCTGCATCAGCCGGAAGAGGTCCAGAAGCTGGTCGAGCAAAGCCATGCCGAGGCGGTGATCCGCTGGAACGCCCGAACCATCGCCGCGCGCCTGCGGGTGCTGGCAGACGATATTCTCTACCACCGCTACCCGACGCGCTTTACCATGGACAAGCAGATCGACGCCCTGGAAAAGATCGCCCGCCAGAACCCGGATAACCCGGTCGGGCAGTTCTGCCATTATCACTTCAGCCGCATCGGCCGGGTGCTGAAAACCCAACGCCCGCTGTATGTAAGGGATTTAATGGAAGATCGGGAGCGCCGCCTGCCGTTCTTCCCGGCCCTGAAAAACTATCTCTCCTTCAAGTCATCAGCGCTGCGCAGCTCCGCACGTTTAGGCGTAATGTTGACGATTGCCAGCCTGCTCGGGTCCTTCTTACATCTGCCTAAACCGTATTGGATCCTGATGACCGTGATGTTCGTGACGCAAAACGGCTACGGCGCCACCCGGGTACGTATCGTGCACAGGGCGGCTGGCACCATGGCAGGGCTGTGTATCGCCGGCATCACCCTGCACTTCCACGTCCCGGACAGCTACACCCTGCTGGCGATGCTAATGATTACCCTGGTGAGCTATCTGTTCATTCGCAAAAGCTACGGCTGGGCCACCATCGGCTTTACCGTCACGGCGGTATATACCCTGCAGCTCATTACCCTGAGCGCCGAAAGCTACATCATTCCACGGCTTATCGACACGCTGCTCGGCTGCCTGATTGCCTTTGGCGGCATGATCTGGCTTTGGCCACAGTGGCAAACTGGCCTGCTGCGCCAGAACGCCCACGACGCGCTCGAGGCCGACCAGGATGCGATTCGCCTGATATTGAGCAACGATCCGGAACCCACGCCTCTGGCCTGGCAACGAATGCGGGTCAACCAGGCGCACAACGCGCTCTTCAACTCGCTCAACCAGGCGATGCAGGAACCCGGATTTAACTCTCATTATCTGGCAGACATGAAGCTCTGGGTGACCCACAGCCAGTTCATCGTCGAGCATATCAACGCCATGACAACTCTGGCGCGCGAGCACAACATGCTCACGCCGGACCTGGCGCAAAAGTACCTGCAGTCTTGTGAAATAGGCTTACAGCGCTGCCAGCAAAGGCTGGAGTATGACGGGCCTGGCGGATCGAACGACGCCAATATTCTGGATGCGGACACGCTGCCCACGGGGCCGTTAAGCACCATGGAGCAGCATTTACAGCGGATTATTGGCCACCTGAACACCATGCATACCATCTCCTCGGTAGCCTGGCGCCAGCGGCCTCAGCATGGGATCTGGCTGAGCCGCCGCCTGCGGCGCTCGGGTTAAGATTAGCCAGCCACCACGCGGGCAACGGCTTTAGCGAAGCGCTGCATTCCTTCCAGGATATCCGCGTCTTCAACGATAAGCGAAGGCGCAAAACGCATGACGTCCGGGCCGGCATTCAGCACCATCACGCCTTCAGCCGCTCCCGCATAGAGAAACTCACGGGCACGTCCCTTGTACTTCTCGTTCAGCTCTGCGCCAATCAACAGCCCCATGCCGCGAATATCGCTAAACAGATCGAACTGGTCGTTAATCTTCTGCAACTGTTCAACGAACAGTTGGCGCTTCACCGCCACGCCTTGCAGAACTTCTGGCGTATTGATGATATCGAAAGCCGCACCGGCCACCGCACATGCCAGCGGGTTACCGCCATAGGTTGAACCGTGGCTGCCCACGTGGAACGCGGAGGCAATCACATGGGTGGTCAGCATCGCGCTCACCGGGAAACCGCCGCCGAGGGCTTTGGCGCTGGTCAAAATATCCGGGGTGACGCCGTAGTTGATATAAGCGAATAATTCGCCGGTGCGGCCCATCCCGGACTGGACTTCATCAAACACCAGCAGCGCCTGGTGCTCATCACACAAATCACGCAGCCCCTGGAGGAACTCCGGCGTCGCAGCGGTCACGCCGCCTTCACCCTGAATCGGCTCAACAACTACCGCACAGGTATGGTCATCCATCACCGCTTTCACCGCCGCAAGGTCGTTGTATGGCACGTGGATAATGTCGGCCGGTTTGGGGCCAAAGCCGTCGGAGTATTTAGCCTGCCCGCCTACGGAAACGGTGAACAGCGAGCGGCCGTGGAACGCATTGTAGAAGGCGATGATTTTGCTTTTGTACGGGCTGTGACGGGTCGAAGCATAGTAGCGGGCCAGTTTGAAAGCCGTTTCGTTTGCTTCCGTGCCGGAATTCATGAAGACGACGCGTTCGGCAAAGGTGGCGTCGATCAGCTTACGGGCAAGCTTCAGGGCTGGCTCATTGGTAAAAACGTTGCTGGTATGCCACAGGGTTTCGCCCTGGGCCTTCAGCGCCTCAACGAGCGCAGGATGGCAATGCCCCAGCGCGGTCACGGCGATGCCTCCGGCAAAGTCCACGTACTCTTTCCCGGCGGAGTCCCACACGCGGCTGCCCTTTCCTTTAACTGGAATAAACTCTGCCGGTGCATAAATCGGCAGAATCACTTCATCGAAGGTTGCCCGCGTAACCGCTGATTGTTCAGTTGCCATTTATTCCCCACCCGTTTTTATGCGTTAGACATGAATGAAAATATAATCACGAAATATGCATAAAAAACCAAAACCAGGCAAGCAACAATTCACCGCTTCAGGAAATTCGCCAGCAGCGCATGCCCCTGCTCGCTGAGAATGCTTTCCGGGTGGAACTGCACGCCTTCAAGATCAAGCGAGCGGTGGCGGATCCCCATGATTTCCTGCTTATCCGTCCAGGCAGTGACTTCAAAACTGTCGGGCAAGGTGGCAGGGTCGATGAGCAGCGAGTGGTAGCGAGTCACGGTCAGCGGATTATTCAGCCCGCGAAATACGCCGCTGCCGTTGTGGCTGATAGCGGAGGTTTTGCCGTGCATCACCTGTTCTGCCCGCACAATGGTGGCGCCAAACGCCTGTGCAATGGCCTGATGCCCCAGGCAAACGCCCAAAACAGGAAGCTGTCCGGCGAAGTGATTAATGGCGGTAAGGGAGATGCCCGCCTCGGTCGGCGTGCAGGGGCCTGGAGAAATCACCAGTTTCTCCGGGGCAAGACGCTCGATGTCGTCCAGCCCAATTTCGTCATTACGCTTAACCAGCACTTCCTCACCCAGTTCGCAAAAATACTGGTAGAGGTTCCAGGTGAAGGAATCATAGTTGTCGATAAGCAGTAACATGGCGGCTCCAGGGCAAAAAAAGAACGCGTTATTCTAGCCGCTTTCCCTGGCCTGGCTCACCACTTATTGAAATTCTCTGCTTCAGGAGAGGGTTGCGCGGGCGACAGGACCCGCGCCGGAAATCTTAAGGCAGAACCTTCGCGGAAAGGATCACGATAGGTTTTGACGGCACATTCTGGTACGGGCCGACGTCATGGCTTGGTGCCTGGGAGATTTTATCGGCAACGTCCAGGCCTTTGACCACTTTACCAAATACCGCGTACCCGAAGTCGCGCTGGCCGTGGTCCAGGAATGCGTTGTCGGCCACGTTGATAAAGAACTGGCTGGTGGCGCTGTCTTTATCGGCGGTGCGCGCCATAGAAATCGTGCCGCGGGTATTGCGCAGGCCGTTGTCCGCTTCGTTTTTGATCGGCGGATTAGGCTGCTTCTGGTTCATATCTTCGGTGAAGCCACCGCCCTGAATCATGAAGCCCGGGATCACACGGTGAAAGGTGGTGTTGTTATAAAAACCGCTATTAACGTAATCCACGAAGTTTTTGACCGAAACAGGCGCTTTTTGGCTATTTAACTCAAGCTCAATATTGCCAGCCGAGGTGGTCAACAGGACGTGCGGATCGCCTTTTGCAGCCAGCGCCGCAGGGGAAAGCGCAGAAAGGGCGAATACAGCTGCAACAGCCGCCAGTGTCGATTTGAGCATGAATAATTCCTTACGAAGGCAGTGAGTGAAGCAAGTTGCTTGATTGTAAAGAGGCACCGCAGTCGACGCCAGCCATTTACTGTTATTTACTTTTACACAAATCAACGAGTTGCAGCGTCAGCGCGCTGAAACAGGTTGAAATATGTGACGCACTTCATGATTCAATTAGTTTATTTCAGCAATAAATTCATAATTCATTTAAATAGATCACGCAAATGACTAAAATCTGCCCGTCCGCCGCGCTGTCAATGCGCTTTACACTTCCTTGCACAGGCTCGTTATGACTAACAGCAACCGAACCAAGCTTTTATGGATTAGCTTCTTCTCCTACGCCCTGACCGGGGCGTTGGTGATCGTCACCGGGATGGTGATGGGAAACATCGCAGAGTACTTCAATCTGCCGGTGTCCAGCATGAGTAACACGTTTACTTTCCTTAATGCCGGTATTTTGATCTCTATCTTCCTGAACGCCTGGCTGATGGAAATCGTACCGCTGAAAACCCAGCTGCGCTTTGGCTTCCTGCTGATGGTGCTGGCCGTTGCCGGCCTGATCTTCGGTCATAACCTGGCTATCTTCTCGGCCTCGATGTTCGTGCTGGGGCTGGTGAGCGGGATAACCATGTCGATTGGTACCTTCCTGATCACCCATATGTATGAAGGGCGTCAGCGCGGTTCTCGCCTGCTGTTTACCGACTCCTTCTTCAGCATGGCCGGGATGATTTTCCCGATGGTCGCCGCAATCCTGCTGGCCCGTAGCATCAACTGGTACTGGGTCTACGTCTGTATCGGTCTGGTCTACGTGGCTATCTTCCTGCTGACTCTGGGCTGTGAGTTCCCGGCGCTGGGCAAGCATGCGAAGAAAGACGAGCAACCTGCTGCCAAAGAAAAATGGGGCATCGGCGTGCTGTTCCTCTCCGTCGCGGCGCTATGCTACATCCTCGGCCAGCTGGGCTTTATCTCCTGGGTACCGGAATACGCCAAAGGCCTCGGCATGAGCATCAACGATGCCGGTAAGCTGGTCAGCGACTTCTGGATGTCTTACATGTTCGGCATGTGGGCGTTCAGCTTTATCCTGCGTTTCTTCGACCTGCAGCGCATCCTGACCGTGCTGGCCGGGGCGGCCACCGTGCTGATGTACCTGTTCAACCACGGCGATCCGGCTCACCTGGCGTGGTTTATTCTGGCGCTCGGTTTCTTCTCCAGCGCGATTTACACCACCATCATCACCCTGGGTTCACAGCAGACCAAAGTGTCTTCGCCGAAACTGGTTAACTTTGTGCTGACCTGCGGCACCGTGGGTACCATGCTGACCTTTATCGTCACCGGCCCAATCGTGGCTCACAGCGGCCCTCTGGCTGCTCTGCATACCGCGAATGGCCTGTATGCTGTGGTGTTCGTCATGTGCCTGGTGCTTGGTTTCGTGACCAAACACCGTCGTCATGGCGCAGAAGCTGCGGCACACTAATCGCCCTGCGATTTGCCCTCTTCCCTAACGGGGAGAGGGTCCTTCAAACTGAATGTTTTCCGTTTTATCCCCCAGCATTATCTTCGTCTGAGCAGGCTGCGTCGTGGCAATGACCTGCCCGGCACGAATCGACCAGCGCACCGGCACCTGCCGCCGTACCGCATCAAATCCGTTTTCAGCAGGTAAAATAACAAGGTTCGCCGAGTTACCCGGCGTAATGCCGTAGTCCTCAACGCCGAAGGTGCGGGCGCTGTTATCGGTGATAAGCTTTAACCCTTCGTCTATTTGCTGATAGCCCATCAGCTGGCAAACATGCAGCCCCATGTGCAGCACCTGCAGCATATTGGCGGTTCCGAGCGGATACCACGGATCGAAAACATCATCGTGGCCGAAGCAAACGTTGATGCCCGCCCCCAGCATCTCCTTCACCCGCGTTACGCCGCGGCGTTTAGGGTAATCATCGAAACGCCCCTGCAAATGAATATTGACCAGCGGGTTTGCCACAAAGTTAATACCCGACAGCTTAAGCAAACGGAACAGCCGCGAGGTATAGGCTCCGTTGTAAGAGTGCATTGCCGTTGTGTGGCTGGCGGTCACCCGCGCGCCAATACCGTCGCGGTGGGCCAGAGCGGCCACGGTTTCGACAAACCGCGATTGTTCATCGTCTATTTCATCGCAATGAATATCTAACCGCCGCTGATATTTCTGGGCCAGGGCAAAAGCCTTATGCAGCGACTCAACGCCATATTCGCGGGTAAACTCGAAATGAGGGATAGCCCCGACAACATCGGCGCCCAGACGTAATGCCTCTTCCAGCAAAGCCTCGCCGTTCGGATAGGAGAGAATGCCCTCCTGCGGGAAAGCCACCAGCTGCAGCTCTACCCACGGGGCAACTTCCTGCTTCACTTCAAGCATCGCCTTCAATGCGGTCAGCGTCGGGTCAGAAACGTCCACGTGGGTACGAACATACTGAATACCGTTGGCAATTTGCCACTTCAGCGTTTGCCACGCCCTGTGTTTTACATCTTCATGGCTCAGCAGGGCTTTGCGCTCCGCCCAGCGTTCAATCCCTTCAAACAGCGTACCGGACTGATTCCAGCCCGGCTGCCCGGCGGTCTGCGTGGTATCCAGATGGATATGCGGCTCAACAAAGGGGGCAATGGCTAACCCGCCTTCACCGTCCAACGCCTGGCCGCTTTCCTGCTGCACCTCACCCATTGGCGTAATGGCCTGAAATTTTCCGTCAGCGATCGACAGCTGCCACAACCCTTCCCGGCCCGTCAGCCGCACATTCTGAATAACCCGTAACGCTTTCGTTTCCATAAGTCCTCTCTTATCCGTCGCAGACTGTTTCATAGCATACACCGCTTTGATTTACTGGCGAAAAACCAGTCAATTCCATTACTTACAAAAATACATCAAAATCAATGATATACCTCTTAATAGGTATATAAAGGCGCGTTTGATTTGTATCAATAATCACCCTGGCTGAATCGTTAAGGTAGGCGGTAATAAAAAAGAAATTGAGGCAATTATGAGCAAGGTCAGAATCGCAGTTATCGGTAACGGCATGGTGGGCCATCGCTTTATCGAAGACTTACTTGATAAAGCCCCGCCGGACCAGTTCGATATCACCGTATTTTGTGAAGAGCCGCGTAAAGCCTACGATCGCGTGCACCTCTCTTCTTATTTCTCCCATCATACCGCTGAAGAACTTTCCCTCGTCCGCGACGGCTACTACGAAAAACACGGCGTAAAAGTGCTGGTTGGCGAACGTGCCATCACTATCAACCGCCAGGAAAAAGTGATCCATTCCAATACCGGCCGTACCGTTTATTACGACAAGCTGGTCATGGCAACGGGCTCTTACCCGTGGATCCCGCCTATTAAAGGCTCGGAAACTCAGGACTGCTTCGTTTACCGTACCATCGAAGACCTGAACGCTATTGAATCCTGCGCCCGCCGCAGCAAACGCGGTGCCGTCGTCGGCGGTGGCCTGCTGGGGCTGGAAGCGGCCGGGGCGCTGAAAAACCTCGGCGTGGAAACTCACGTTATCGAATTCGCACCAATGCTGATGGCCGAGCAGCTTGACCGCATGGGCGGGGAGCAGCTGCGCAGCAAAATCGAGCGCATGGGCGTGCGTGTGCACACCGGCAAAAACACCCAGGAAATCGTCCAGCAGGGCACCGAGGCCCGTAAAACCATGCGTTTTGCCGACGGCAGCGAGCTGGAAGTGGACTTCATCGTCTTCTCTACTGGTATTCGCCCTCAGGACAAGCTGGCGACCCAGTGCGGGCTGGAAACAGCCCCCCGCGGCGGCATCACCATCAACGATAAGTGCCAGACTTCAGACCCGGATATTTACGCCATCGGAGAATGCGCCAGCTGGAATAACCGCGTCTTCGGCCTCGTCGCACCGGGCTACAAAATGGCTCAGGTTACCGCAGACCACCTGCTCGGGAGCGAAAACACCTTTGAAGGCGCGGACATGAGCGCCAAGCTGAAACTGCTCGGCGTTGACGTCGGCGGTATCGGCGATGCTCACGGCCGCACGGCAAACGCCCGCAGCTATGTTTACCTCGATGAAAGCAAAGAGGTATACAAACGTCTGGTGGTTAGCGAAGACAACAAAACCCTGCTCGGCGCGGTGCTGGTTGGCGACACCAGCGACTACGGTAACCTGCTGCAGCTGGTGCTGAACGCGATTGAGCTGCCGGAAAATCCGGACTCGCTGATCCTGCCGGCTCACGCCAGCAGCGGTAAGCCGTCTATCGGCGTGGATAAGCTGCCGGAAAGCGCGCAAATCTGTTCCTGCTTTGACGTCACCAAAGGCGACCTGATCAAGGCTATCAATAAAGGCTGCCACACCGTTGCGGCGCTGAAGGCCGAAACCAAAGCCGGCACCGGCTGCGGCGGCTGTATTCCGCTGGTCACCCAGGTGCTGAACGCCGAGCTGGCCAAAGCCGGTATCGAAGTGAACAACAACCTGTGCGAACACTTTGCCTTCTCACGCCAGGAGCTGTACCACCTGATCCGCGTGGAAGGGATCAAATCCTTCGACCAGCTGCTGCAAAAATACGGTAAAGGCTACGGCTGTGAAGTCTGCAAGCCAACCGTAGGCTCGCTGCTGGCATCCTGCTGGAACGACTACGTGCTGCAGCCAGAGCTAACGCCGCTGCAGGATACCAACGATAACTTCCTCGGCAACATCCAGAAAGACGGCACCTACTCGGTGATCCCGCGCTCAGCAGGCGGTGAAATCACGCCGGAGGGGCTGATGGAAGTCGGCCGTATCGCCCGCGAATATAACCTTTACACCAAAATCACCGGCTCCCAGCGCATCGGCCTGTTCGGCGCACAAAAGGACGACCTGCCGGAAATCTGGCGTCAGCTAATTGAAGCCGGATTCGAAACCGGCCACGCCTATGCCAAAGCATTGCGTATGGCAAAAACCTGCGTCGGCAGCACCTGGTGTCGTTACGGCGTGGGCGACAGCGTGGGCTTCGGCGTCGAGCTGGAAAACCGCTACAAAGGCATTCGTACTCCGCACAAAATGAAGTTTGGCGTCTCCGGCTGTACCCGCGAATGTGCGGAAGCGCAGGGCAAAGACGTGGGCATCATCGCTACTGAAAAAGGCTGGAACCTGTATGTTTGCGGTAACGGCGGCATGAAGCCACGCCATGCGGACCTGCTGGCGGCGGACCTCGACCACGATACCATCATCAAGTATCTCGACCGCTTCATGATGTTCTACATCCGCACCGCCGACAAACTCACCCGTACTTCCGTCTGGCTGGAGAACCTGGAAGGCGGTATCGACTATCTGCGTAGCGTGATTGTCGACGACAAGCTGAGCCTCAACGATCAGCTTGAAGCTGAGATTAACCGCCTGCGCGAGAAAGTGATCTGCGAGTGGACAGAAACCGTGAACACGCCACAGGCTCAGGTTCGCTTCAAACACTTTATCAATAGCCCGCAGCGCGACCCGAACGTGCAGACAGTTAGCGAGCGCGAACAACACCGCCCGGCCACGCCGTATGAGCGTATTCCGGTCACTCTGGTAGAAGTGGAGGAACACGCATGAGCCAGTGGACAACCGTTTGTCAGCTAGACGACATCCTGCCTGCAACGGGTGTTTGCGCCCTGGTGGGATCTGCACAAGTTGCTATTTTCCGCCCGCGTAAAGACGAGCAGGTTTACGCCATCAGCAATATCGACCCGTTCTTTGAAGCGAGCGTGCTTTCACGCGGGCTGATTGCAGAACATCAGGATGAGCTGTGGGTTGCCAGCCCGCTGAAAAAACAGCACTTCCGCCTGCGGGACGGCCTGTGTATGGAAGATGAAAGCCGCTCCGTCCCGCACTATGAAGCGCGCGTGCAGGACGGACTGGTACAGATAAAAGCTTAATACTTAAAA